>JBCCLG010000327.1:0-6367 GCA_039027015.1 Acidobacteriota bacterium
AGGCGCGGGCGAGGCATCGCGCGGCTCGGCTCAGCCTGGGCCTAAGCGATAGCCCAAGCCGTGGACGGTCTCGACGGGCTCGCCGCCGACCGTCGCCAGCTTGCGACGCAGGCGCTTGATGTGGCTGTTGATCGTGCGATCGCTGACCACCACGTGATCGCGGTAGGCCAGCTGCATCAGCTCATCGCGGGTGAAGACTTTGCCCGGGCGGCCCATCAGCGCCCGCAGCAGGCCGAACTCGGTGACGGTGAGCGGCACCGACCTGCCCCGCCAGGAGGCCTCGAAGCGCTCGACGTCGAGCCTGAGCGGACCGTGGGTCAAGACGCTGTCGGGATCCGCGGCCGAGAGCGCCGCCGCGGGCGGCTGATCCGCGCGCCGCAGCACGGCGCGAACCCTGGCCACCAGCTCCCGCGGGCTGAACGGCTTGGTGACGTAGTCGTCGCCGCCCAGCTCGAGGCCGAGAACGCGGTCGATCTCGTCGCTCTTGGAGGAGAGGAAGATGATCGGCGTGCGCCCAAGCGCTCCCGAGCGCAGGCGCCGGCACACCTCGCTGCCGTCCATCTCGGGCATCAGGATGTCGAGGATCACCAGGTCCGGCTCGAGGCGCGCGGCCAGGTCGAGGGCCTGCTGGCCGTCGGCGGCCTCGGCCGAGGCGAGCCCGGCTTTATCGAGGGCGAAGCGCACGATCTCGCGGATATGGGGATCGTCGTCGACGATCAGAACCAGGCGGCGATCCCGGGTTCCGATCGGCTGCTCCTCCTGCGGCGGGGTCTGCATACCGATCAGGCTAGCGCGCCTCGGTGTCGCAACGGTGCAGGAATCGGGGCACCGCTCACTGGCCCGCGAGGAACGCGCCGGTCATGGAGTCCAGCGAGCGCTCAACGCCCACCGCACTCTCCAGCTCCAGCTCCAGGATGCCGCGATATCCGTAGCGGTCGTCCATCAATTTCTGGGCGTCGTGGGTCAGGCCCTTGCCCTCGAGGACGGCCACCGCCCAGCTCTCGACGTCTTTCTCCGTGCACGCCCGTCCGGCGGCTAGAAACGCCGCCAGGCCGCCCGCCACCAGGCGCCCGATCTCGCGGTCGGCGGGGTCCTTGAGCTGCTTCTGGGCGGTGCCCACCTGGTTGCGCAGCTGGCGGCAGCGGTTGTTTTGGAAGCCGTCGAAATCGATCTCCTCGACGGAGCTGCCGACGCTCGACATCACCTCGTCGTAGCTGTCGAGCCAGTCGGCCATATCGAGCGCGCTCACCTCTTCGGCGCCAGGCTCGGGATCCCCGGACCCGAAGTCGCCGTCGCCGGCCGCCCCGAGGTCTCCATCGCCGCCCTCGGCCTCGACGCGCGGCGGCGCGGCGGCTGCCGGCTCACCGGCGGCCGCCTCCTCCTGCGCCTCGCGCTCGAAAAGCTCGTCCAGAGTGCGCGGCTCGGGCCGCTCGGCGCCGAGGTCCGGCAGGCCGCCGCCGGGACCGGCGAGGAAGTACCAGCCGAGGCCGGCGAGCAGAACGACCGCCGCCGCCAGGGCGCTCAGCGGCTTCCAGGGGGGGCCGCCGCCGCGAGCGCTCGCCGCTGCCGCCCCGTAGCCGTAGCCGGCCGCCGTGGACTTGGAACCCCCGGCGCGCGGGCGGGGACGCGGGCGCGGGCCTCGAGAACGGTTTCCTCCGGGCGCCGAAGGCGGCGGGGGCACCAGGGGCTCGTGCTCGAGGGGGGCGGCGCCGGCCGCGGGAGATCCGGAGGCGGCCGAGGGCCCTCCGGCGGGCGAGGAGCCCCTCATCTCGGCGGCTACGGCCTCGAAGCTGAGCGCGAGCGTGGCCCGCGGATCCGGCGCCGAAGTCTCGGGAGGTTCGGCAGGAGGAGGCGATTGGGCGGGCGGAGATTGGGGAGCCTGGGCCTCGGCGGGCGCTTGGCCGGGAATTGACGGCGAGTAGACGACCCCCGGGGGCGGCGGCGAATAAGGCACGCCCGAGGACTGCTCGGGAGAGGACGACGCGCCCGGTGGCGGAGGAGGCGGAGGAGGACCCGCGTGACCCTGGGTCTGCGGGTCGCCAGCCGGCGGCGTGACGGGGGCTGGCGGCGTGGCGGGGGCTGGCGGAGCCTGGGGGCCCGCCGGATTCTGCGGCGGCGCGGCGGCGTCCTGGGCCGGCAGGGGACGGGCGAGGTTGGCGAAATAGGCCTCGACATCGACCCCGGCCACCTCCTCCTCTTCCCCTTCATCGGCCAGCGTGCCGGCCGAAAATCCCACCTGCTCGAGGCCCAGGTCGCCCAGCTGCACCGAGTCCGATTCCTGGCTCAGCTGCACTCGGCGACCGCCGAACAGGCAGACCACCGCGATCACCAGCCCCAGGCTGGCGAGCTGAAAATGACCGAAGATCACCAGCGCGAAGAAGAGGCCGAGGCCGACGATCGCGCCGACCACGCCGAAAGGCGTAAAGCCGGTGCCCACAAAGCGCGGCGGCGGGCCGACGCGCTGCTCGGCGAGCCGGGCCTCCTCGCGCGCCTTCCAATACATGGGAAGAGCCACCGGGAAAAACAGAAAGACCCGGCTGGCCCAGGTTTGCGGCGGCGTGTTCCTCGGACCCAGCCCCGAGTGATAGCCGTCGCGCAGGCGCGAGGCGTCAAAGAAAACCCAGATCGCCGCGTAGACGACGATGAAGATGATCAGAAAATGCCAGGTTTCCATGGGGGAATGGAGGGAGGGCGCGGCGGCGGGTCTAGAACTTCCAGAGGTACGGAATCAAGAAGATGCTGAGGGCGAAATAGGTCAGATTGAGGGGCAGGCCAATGCGGGTGAAGTCGGTGAATCGGTAGCCCGCCACGCCGTAGACGTAGGTGTTGGTTTGATAGCCGATCGGGGTCGAGAAACTCGCCGAAGACGCGAGGCACGTGGTGATCACAAAGGGCCTCGGATCCACCCCAAGGCTAGCACCCAGGCTCAGGGCGATCGGGGTCATGAGCACCACGGTGGCGTTGTTCGACAGGGTCTCGGTCATCACCATGGTGGTCAGATAGAGCACCGCGAGGGCGAAATAGGGCGCCATCTCCTCGGGGATGGCGTCGATGGTCGCCAAACGCTGGAGGCCGCCGGCCAGGAGATCGGCGGCGCCGCTGGTCTGCATCGCCAGGCCGAGACCCAGCATGCCGAAAATGAGCAGCAGGATGCTCCACTCGATCGAGGCGTAGCCCTCCTTGGGCGTCACGCTGCCGGTGGCGAGAAGCGCCGCCACCCCGGCCAGGGCGGCGGCGGCGATGGGCATCACGCCCATGGCGGCCACCAGGATGACCGAGGCGGCGATGGCCACCACCCAGGGGGCCTTGCGGCGCATGCTGCGCGACGGCGTCGGGGCGTGGTCCAGGAGCAGAATCTCGTCGGAGTGGCGCAGCGACTTGATCGCCTGGTCGGTCCCCATGAGCAGGAGCAGGTCGCCCGACTGCAGCTCGATCTCCTCGATCTTGTCGCGCAGGTTGACGCCCCGGCGGTGGATGGCGATCAGGATCACTCGGAATCGCTGGCGAAATCCGATCTCGCCGACGGTCTGACCGGTCAGGGTCGAGCGCGGCCCGATGATGCCCTCGACGATCGCCCCTTCGTGGGCGCTGATCGTCTCGAGACCGAGGCCGCGGGTGCTGGCGAGGGCCAGGCCCTCGATGGACCGAGCGTGGGCGAAGCCCGAGGGGCGGCAGCCGAGCACCAGCCGATCGCCGGCCTGCAGCACCGTCTCCGGGTCGGAGCGATGGGCCACGTTGTCGCGCACCAGCTCGAGCAGGCGAATGCCCTTGCCCTTGAGCAGGCTCGACTGGCGGACCGATTGACCGGCCAGGGGAGACCCCTGGGCGACGAAGGCCTCGGCGAGGAACTCCTTGCGGTCGTCCTGGGAGAGAAGGGAGGTGAGGGTCTCGCGGTCGGGCAGCAGCCGATCGGCGAAGACCGTCAGGTACACGCAGCCGACCAGGAGCAGCGGAAGGCCCACCCTCCCCAGCTCAAACATGCCGATCGGCGCCTCGCCCCGGCTGGTCAGGATGCTCGACGCCAGGATGTTGGTGCTCGTTCCCACCAGGGTGCAGGCGCCTCCGAAGATCGAGGAATAGGAGAGCGGAATGAGCATCTTCGACGCCGGCACCTGCAGGGTGCGCGAGAGCGAGAGGACGGCGGGCAAAAAGACCATGACGACGGGCGTGTTGTTGACGAACGCCGACATCACGGCCACGCTGAGCATCAGGATGAGCAGGAACCGGCGGTACCCGAGGCCGGCGAGGCGGGCCAGCCAGGCGGCCATCGACTCGATGACGCCGGTCTTTTCGAGGGCCGCGCTCATCACGAACATCGAGGCGATGGTCACCGGCGCCGGGCTGCCGAAGACCGTCATCAGCTGCTCGACAGAGGGCAGGCTGTCGAAGAAAGGCAGCTGGGTGGCGACCGCCAGGACGCCCAAAACGGAGATCGCCGTTTGGTCGGGCGGCAGACGTTCTAAAAGAAAGCTGGCGATGGCGGCGGCCAGCAAGAGAAGCACGAAGGCGATGTCGACAGTCATGGTGGGCTGTGGAGTTTACGACACGTGCCGCTCGCCGCCTCGCCGATTGGACAAGCGGGTTCCCTGGAAATACGATGCGAGGCGAGCCCGAGCGCGCCGAGATCCTCTCCGGCCGCGGATTGCGGCCGCGACAGCTTCTCTTGCTCCTCTACTGACTCGATGGTGAACCTCTTCGCCCTCTGCCCCACGGCGCCTCAATGGCGCGTCGAGTGGGAGTCCTTCGACCGACAGCTGGCCTTCATTCGCGCCCTGCGCGGCTGTCCGCAGAACCCCACCTACCATGCCGAGGGCGACGTGTGGACCCACACCCGCCTGGTGTGCGAGTCCATGGCCCAGGACGAGGCCTGGAGAGCCCTCGACGAGGAGTCGAGGCAGGACCTCTTCGCCGCCGCGCTGCTGCACGACTCGGCCAAGCCCCACTGCACCAAGGTCCAGCCGAGCGGGCGCGTGACCTCCCGCGGGCACGCCCGCCGGGGCGCGCTTTTGGCGCGGCGCCTTCTGTGGTCCCAGGGCGTGCCGGCCGAGCGACGCGAGCGCATCTGCCGCCTGGTCCGCCACCATATGGCCCCCCTCTACCTGCGAGACAGCGAACAGCCTCGCCGCCAGGTGCTCAGGCTCAGCCACTGCCTGCGCTGCGACCATCTCGCCACCCTGGGCCGAGCCGACGCCCTCGGCCGGATCTGCGACGACGCGGACGATCTGTGGGAGCGCCATCAGGCCTTCGAGGCCGTCTGCCGCTCCGAAGGCTGCCTGGACAGGCCGTACGAATTTCCGTCCTCCCACGCTCGTTTTCTTTTCTTCAGGCAGCTGCTCGAGGACCCGCAGAGCCGGCAGCCAGAGCCCGAGACCGAAGTGGTTTTGCTCTCGGGTCTGCCCGGCAGCGGCCGCGATCGCTGGCTCGAGAGCAGCGCCGGCTCGAAGCCGGTGATCGACCTCGACGCCCTCCGCCGGCGCCAGGGGATCGGCCCGCTGGAGAATCAGGGCGCGGTCATAGCCCTCGCCCGCGACCGGGCCCGCTCCTGGCTGAGCCGGGGGCGCTCGCTGATCTGGCGCGACATGAACCTCTCGCGGCAGCTGAGGGAGCATCTGATCGGCCTCTTCGCGGGCTTTGAGGCCCGGGTGCGCATCGTGCATCTCGAGGCGGAGCGAGAGGAGGTCGAGCAGCGGCTGGCCAGCGATCCTCTCTACGGCGAGGTCGACCTCGACTTCCTGCTCGATCGCTGGGAGGTGCCCGACGCCACCGAGGCCCACGAGGTCGAGCTGCACGCTCCCTAGCCCACAACGAGCGAGCGCCCCCCGGGAAGGGCGGGCGGGCCGGCGCCCCGCGAGACGGAAGCAGCGCCCGTGGTACCCTCGGCCGTGGTCCATCTCGGGACCCGAGCGATAGCGATATGCCGAGCGCCGCTCTCAAAATTCTTCTGCTCTGCGATCTCTCAAACGCCAAAGACGCCGGCGGCCGTCCGCTTGAGCGCCGGGTCGAGCGCTGGGAAGGTGAAATCCTGCGCGGCGATCAGGATCGCGCCCTCTGCCTTTTCGATCTTCCTCGTCAGGCCCTGGGCTGCGCCTTTGCCCTCCTCGACCGCCGCGACGGGAACGCCGCCGCCGTCCGCGTTGCTCTTCACCTCGGCGAGGTGCGGGCGGATGGCGAGCCGCAGACCGGACAGCGAGCCGGAGCGGTCGACGAAGCGGCCGCCGAGACCCTCGAAAGGCTCCTGGGCCTCGCGCTCGAGGGCCAGATCCTGGTTTCGGCGGTGATCGAAGGCACGCTGCGCTCGGGCTCTTTGAGCGGCGGCGGCGCGGCTTCGAGCGCGACGGCCGCCGCGGGCTCGGGCTGGCGCTGGACC
>JBCCLG010000328.1:0-6363 GCA_039027015.1 Acidobacteriota bacterium
CGTCAAACAAGCGAGCGTACATGATGATCACGAGGGAACGGCACGCTTATTGCTGATCCCGGCTGGGGTGGAAATGCCAAAGCATTCGCACCGAGGGCTGGAACGACTGAAGGCGACAGCGGCGCCTGGTCGAGGCTGGGCGCGGGGGATCGACCGCCGTAAAGGCCACCCCCGCCGGGTAGTAGACTAGGGCATCATGCCCCCCGAGCAAGCCGCCGACGACCCGAACACAGATCGCAAAAAGCTGTCCCAGCGCCTGTGGCGGTCCTTCTGCCGTCTGCAGGTCCGGATCTTCTACCACCGCTTTGAAGCCGACGGCCTGGAGCAGCTGGCGGCGGAGGGCCCCGTGATCCTCGCCGCCAACCACGTCAACGCGTTGGCCGACGCCGTGGTGGTTCAGGCGGCGATCCCCCGGCCGATCCGCCCGATCGCGCGCTCGGGCCTGTTCCGCAACCCGCTGCTGGTGCCGATTCTCTCGGTCGTCCAGGCGGTCCCCATTTACCGCCGCCCGGCCGAGCAGGCGGGCGAGAAGGCGGCCGGCTCGAACGACGAATCCTTCGCCAAGCTCTACGAGCTGCTGGCGGAGGGCCAGGTGATCCTCATTTTCCCGGAGGGCCAAAGCCACTCCGATCCGAGCCTGCGGCCGCTCAAAACCGGAGCAGCTCGCCTGGCGCTGGGGCATTTGGAGCGCACCGGCCAGCGGGTGAGCGTGGTGCCGGTGGGCCTGGTTTTCACCCGCAAGGGTCGATTCCGCACCGGCTGCCTGGTGAAGGTCGGCGAGCCCGTGGAGTTTCAGGAAGCGGCCGGAGAGTCCCCAGAAGAGGCCGTGCGCCGCTATACCGACTCGATTCTCGAGGGCCTCCAGGCGGTGACCCTCAACGCCGAGTCCTGGCAGGACGTCGCCCTGCTTCAGCATCTTCAGCACTTCTTCGCGCTGCGCTCGCGGCGCGGCGATCGTCCCTCGCTTTCCCAGAGGTTCCGCTCGCTCCAGCGGCTCATCGAGGACCACCGCAGACTGCGCAGCCGCTGGCCCGGGCAGGTCGAGTCCCTGAGAGAGAAGCTCGAGCGCTTCCAGAGCCTGTGCCGTCGCCACGGCGTGCGCGACTACCAGCTCTCCCTGCGCTACACACCCAAGCTGGTGACCGCTTTTCTCGCTCGGCATCTCTCGATTCTTCTGCTGGTCGCGCCCATCGCCCTGTGGGGGCTCTTAAACAGCGCGATTCCCTACGGCCTCACCCGGGCAGCCGCCGCTCTCACGGCCAAAGGGCGCGATCAATACGACAGCGCCCGCATGCTTTTCGGCTGCCTCTTCTTCGGCCTGTTCTGGTCGGCGCAAACCGCCTTCGTCGCCTGGCGATTCGCCCCCTGGCCGTGGGCCGCGGCCTACGCCCTCAGCCTGCCCCTCACCTCGGGTCTCGCCTTCGTGCTGGTCCAGCACCGAGACCGTATTCTCGAGGAAGCCAGGGTCTTCCTGCTCTTCATGCGGCGCCGCGAGCTGCGGGTCTATCTGGCCGACAAGCGCTCCGAGCTCGAGGTGGAGCTGGCCGCCATGGCGCGCCTGGCGCGCCGGGTTCACGAGCGCGACGGCGTCGAATCCTAGAAGACAGAGCCTCGCATCCCTTCTATCCGAATCCGCTAGGGCAGGGGCCGGTGCCCCATGAAACCCCGCCGCTCGAGATAGAGGAGCAGCGACTGGGCGGCTTCTGCCGGAGTGCAGTGGCGGGTGTCTAAGGACACCTCGGCGTCCTCCGGCATTTCGTAGGGGTCCGAGATGCCGGTGAAGGCCGGAATCTCGCCGCTCCTGGCCTTGGCGTAAAGGCCCTTGACGTCGCGCTCCTCGCAGATCTCGAGGGGCGTTGCCACGTGCACCAGCACGAAGCTGCCGACCTCTTCGACGCGCTCCCGGACCTCCTTGCGGGTCGAGTCGTAGGGGGCGATGGGAGCGCAGATGGCGACGCCGCCGTTGCGGGTGATCTCCGCCGCCACGAAACCGATGCGCTGAATGTTGAGGTTCCGGTGCTCGCGCGAAAAACCCAGCTCTGAGGACAGGTGACGCCGCACAATGTCGCCGTCGAGCAGCGTCACCGGGCGGTCGCCAGCCTCGAGGAGGCGCGCCTGGAGGACCTTCGCCAGGGTCGATTTACCGGCGCCCGACAAACCGGTGAAGAACACGGTCAGCCCGCGACGGTGGCGCGGCGGGCGCGAGCGCCGAAGCTCCTCGGCGACCTCCGGAAAGGTGAACCACTCGGGAATCTCCCGTCCGTCGTCGAGCCGCTGGCGCAGCTCGGTGCCGGAGATGGAGAGGGCGCGAGCGCCCTCGGGCACCTCGTCCGCGGGTCGATAGTCGTCGGTGTCGCGCACGTAACCCAGATGACGGAAGGGCACCATGCGAATGCCCAGCTCCTCCTCGTGCCGCTGCACGGCCTCCTGAGCCTCGTAGGGGCCGTAGAAGGGCTGGCCCGCGCGGTCGAGGCCCGGCCCGGCATGGTCGCGGCCGACGATGAAATGGCTGCAGCCGTAGTTCTTGCGCACGATGGCGTGCAGAAGGGCCTCGCGCGGGCCCGCCATGCGCATGGCGAGCGGCAGCAGCGAGAGCATGGCGGTGCGCTCGGGGTAGCGCGCCATCAGCGCGCGGTAGCAGCGAACGCGGGTAAATCGGTCGATGTCGCCCGGCTGGGTCATGCCCACGGCGGGGTGGATGAGAAGACTGGCCTCCAGCTCCCGCACCGCCCGCAGGGTCAGCTCGAAATGCGCCCGGTGCATGGGGTTGCGCGTCTGGAAGGCGACGATCCTCCGCCAGCCGAGCTGCTCGAACCTCCGGCGCAGCTCGGCCGGCGAGCGATAGAGGGTCGCGAAGTCGTAGTGCGCGGGCGGCTCAAGGGCGACCACCGGACCGCCGACCAGCCAGTTGTTCTCCCGCCGATACAGGTGGCCGACGGACGGATGGGAGCGGTCGAGGGTGCCGTAGACCTGGCTGGCCAGGCTCTCGCGGTCGAGGGGCCAAACGTCGGTCACGGTCTGCACGGCGACCGGAGCCCCCTCTTCGTCGCGCAGAACCAGCCGGTCTCCGGCGCCCAGGCGGTCGGCCACGGCATCGGTCACGTCGAGGGTGATCGGCAGCGGCCATAGCGCTCCCAAAGAGCCGCTGTCAGGCCCGGCGGGCAGGCGCTGGGTTTCGCAGACCGACTGGACCTCCGCCCGGCTCATAAAGCCTCCGAGTGGCGAGAACGCGCCTTGGGTCAACAGCTCGAGATCGCAGCGCTGGCGCTCGGTCAGGGTCCAGGAAGGCAGGTCGCGGCTCGCGCGGCGCAGCTCTTCGGCGCTGGCGCGGTCGGTCACCAGGTCGCGGAGCAGGCCTCCGTGGGGCGGCGTCAGGTTCTCTTGCATGGCGCGGATCATACTCGCGCTTTAGACGCCAACCCTGCGCAACGCGCCTGCGCCATCTGTGCCCCGCGCCGCGGGCGCCCGGGTCAGCCGGGGGTCCGCCAGGGCTCCTCTTCGCCGCCCGAAAGCCCGCGCCAAAGCTCGGCCAGGTCCCGCGGCACCGGGGCCTCGAACGCCACCGGGTCGCCGGTCGCGGGATGCGCCAGCTCCAGACGCCGGGCGTGCAGGGCGGGTCTTGGAAATCCCGCCAGGAGCTTCTGAAGCTGGCGGGGAGCGCTTCGCCAGCGAGCCTCGCCGTAAACCGGGTCGCCGACCAGCGGATGGCCGGCGGCCTTCATGTGCACGCGGATCTGGTGCGTTCTGCCGGTTTCAAGACGCACCCGGAGCAGCGACGCGGCGCCGGCGGCGGCGACGGTCTCAAAGCCGGTGACCGAGGGCCGACCGCGCGGCCGCAGGGTCATGCGGGTGCGGTCGCGCGGATGGCGCCCGATCGGCTTGTCGATCACGGCGGCGGGCGGATCGGGCGCGCCGTGCACCACCGCGAGGTAGATCTTGCCCAGCTGGCGGGAGGCAAAGTCCTCGCTGAGCCTGCGAAAAGCGCGCTCGGAGCGCGCCACCACCATGACGCCCGTGGTGTCGAGGTCGAGGCGGTGGACGATCCCCGGCCGGCCTGCGCCTCCCACCTCGGCGATCTCGGGGAAGCGGTGGAGGAGTCGGTTCACCAGCGTGCCCGACGGGCGCCCGGCACCGGGATGGACCACCAAGCCCGCGGGCTTGTCGACAACGATCAGGTCCTGGTCGGCGAAGAGAACCTCGAGCGGCCCATCTTCCGGGAGAGTCGAAGCGTCCGGCTCGGGGGCCGGGATCTCGCAGGTCAAAAGGTCCGCCGGCTCGAGAACCGTGCTGGGCTTGACCGACACGCGCCGGCCGTGGCGATCGAGCGCCAGGCGGCCCTCTCGGATCCAGCGCTGCACCCGATGACGAGGCACGTCGAGGCGCGCGGCCGCGTGTTTATCGAGCCGCTGGCCGCGGTCTCTCTCCTCGACCCGCCAGCTCCGCGGCGAGGCTTCGCTCACCCGTCTCTCGAATCGGGCTGGGCCGAAGGCGGCGTCTCGGAGTCCCGCGACGCTTCGGAGTCCCGCGACGCTTTGGAGTCCCGCGGGGCAGGGGAGGTCGCCTCGGGCGGAGTCGGGGTGCGGAAGGCCGAGATCAGCATCAGGGCGACCCCCACCGAAATCGCGCTGTCCGCTACGTTGAAAGTGTGCCAGTGATACGTGCCGTAGTAGGCGTCGATGAAGTCGGTCACCTCGCCCTGCAGAACCCGGTCGAGCAGATTACCCACCGCGCCGCCCAGGATCAGCCCGAGGGAGAGCAGCAGCAGGCGATCCCACAGAGGCGTCAGGTAGAAGTAATAGGTCACGAAGCCCAGGGCGAAAAGACCGACCGCCGCCAAAATCGCCGTGCCCACGGCGTCTCCGTGGGTTGCGAAAAGTCCGAAAGCCACGCCGGAGTTCCGCACGTGGATGATGTTTAAGAATCCCTCGATGACCTCGATCGACCCGAAACGATCGACGTTCTTCTCAACCCACCACTTGGACCACTGGTCGAGGCCCAGAACGAAGAGGGAGAGAAGCAGGTAGGGGGTCTTGCGGCGAAAGGAACCGGATAGGGCGGTCAAGGGATGCCTCGGCTGATCGATCGATCTAGGGGAGGAGTCGGCAGGGCCACAGACGGGCGGCCTCCTGGGCCATTTGTACCAGGGAGTCCGCGCCGCGCAAAGCGCGAATCGCCGCCGCGCCGGAAGCGCCCGCCGCTGCCAGGGACGCGAGTCGCGAGGCCTCGACGCCGCCAAGGCCCAGGACAGGCACTCCGAAACGGGTGGCCTTGCAAAGGGCCTCTGGGCCCACCGGCGGCCCGAAGCGCTCCTTACTCGGCGTGGGGTAAACGGGCCCAAAGGTCACGTAGTCGGCCAGCCCGGCCGCCGCCTCGACCTCTTCGAGGCGGTGGGTCGAAAGACCGATCCTCATCTCGGGCCAGCGCTCCCTGACCTCTCGGACCGGCAGTCCGGCGCTCGGCAGATGGACGCCGTCGGCACCCGCCGCCGCGGCGAGGTCCGGCCTGCCGTTGATCAGCACCTGCAGCCGTCCGTCGGCGGCCCGAACCGCGCGCTGGGCCAGCTCTAGAAGCAGCCGGTCGCTCGAGGTCTTGTGGCGGATTTGAAGGGAATCCACGCCGGCGGCAGCCAGCCGCTCGATCCAATCCTCAAGCCGCTGCAGGGCCGCGTCATCCGAGATGGCGAGCAGCCTGGGGCCGCTCACCGCCACCCTCACTCAGGTTCCCCGTCCGGCAACGAGCGGACGAGGAAAAGATGCAGGTCGTGCATTCCCCAAACGAGGTGAACCAGGCCAAAGCCGCTCATGGCGCCCCGCGAGAGGGGGGCCTCCAAGAAGGAGAGGGCCGGCAGGGCGAGGAGAGAGATCATGCGATCCCACGCGGGCGACCAGGGAAGCATGGTGAGGATCACCCCCACTGTCGTGCAGTAGACGACGAAGACGAAGAGCAGCAGCCGTTCCATGTGCGGCCGATTCTACGCTAGCCTGGCCGCCGGCGGTTCGGGGTCGCTCTGGAGATTCGGGTATAATCCCGCCTTCCACTCACGACTCGAGCTTTTTCTCCCATCTCATACACCCAATCTTTTTGCCACAGCCGGACCGGGCGTCCGTGAGGAGAATTTTGTGCTCAAGAAGCTCTTTGGGCGAAAAAACGACCCAGCAGGTGACGGGAAAGAGCTGACCGTCGAGGATCTCATCACTCTCGAGCGCTATGAAGAGGCGCTTGAGCAGCTCAAAGCTCGAGTCAAGCTGCAGCCGAAAGACCTCTATTCGTACCTCAAAATGGCCGAGGTTTACGTAGGGATCAAGGACGTCTCGAAGGCGCTCGACTCCTACATCTACGTCGCCGACACCATGGCCGACGACG
>JBCCLG010000329.1:0-6362 GCA_039027015.1 Acidobacteriota bacterium
AGAGGAGCCTGGATTTCGGCAGCTCGAGCGGCTGGAGTCGGCGGAGAACTTTGCGAAACCAAGGAGCGACGGGACCATGAGAAAAAGGGAAGTCTCAGGCGTAGCCCAGGCCGAGAGCGCTCGGACTGTACCGAGAGGCCGCTGGCGTCCAAGGCAGGCAGACAAGAGGCCACCGAGGGCATTCGCCCGGCTCATCGCGGGATTCCTGGCCACCCTGGTGCTTCCGGCCAGCGCCCAAAGCCAGGAGATCTGCACGCCGCAGGGTCCTGAGTTCTTCTCGAGCGGACTGTTTGAGTCGGTGGACGCGATCTCGACGAGCAGCGTGCTCGCCGGGCAGGCAGGAAGCCTGGCTTCGTTCGACCTGGCAAGGGGCACGGTCCGCGACCGCGTGGTGCTGGGCTTTGACATCAACGACATCCAGATCCTCGGCAACGTGGCGTATCTGGCCATGAGCATCACGCCGCAGTCGGGCGGTAACTTCGTCGGCGAGCTGCGCCTGGTCGACATCTCCGACCCCGACGATCTTCGCCTCCTGGGCTCGATTCGCACCCAGGGCCGAGCCGATCGACTCTCCGTCGTGGGCGACCGCGCGTACGTGACGGGCCTGACCGAGCCCTCCCGGCCCCCGGGAGTCGCTCAGATCTTCGACGTCTCCAATCCAGCGCAGCCGGTGGAGCTGGCGTCTTTTGCCACCGAGACTCGGAATATCAGGGTCGACGGCGATACGGCTTACGTTCTGACCGCCCAGAACGGCCTGCGCGTTTACGACGTCAGCGATCCGGCGCAGATCATCGAGATCGGCTCGCACGTGTCCGCCGACCCCTCAGACGACGTCAAGGGGCTCTTCGTGGGCGGCACTCGCGCCTATTACGCGACCGAAGAGGGCGTCGTGGCGCTCGACGTCACCAATCCCGCGCAGCCGATGAAGATCGGGTTCCGTTCTCTGAGCTTCATCGACCATCTGGCGGCCCGAGGGGACCGCCTCTACGCCGACGGGGTCGTGCTGGACGCGAGTCAGCTGCCGGATCTGCCGCGCGTGGACGTGGGCGCTCTGCAGCTCAGCGTCTTGAGCGACGTCACCCTGGTCGGCGATCAGCTTTTTCTCGGCGGCGACGTCCTCGCGGCATTCGACGTCTCAGATCCCGATGCCCGCCTCGAGGTCGCTCTCATCAGCAGGGCGCAGGGGGAATCGATCTACGTCAAAGACAACACTCTCTATCTCGCCGGCGATCACAGGCTCTCGATCTACGACCTCGAGGAAGACGGCGGCCTGCGCTCCCTGGCGGCTCTTCCGGACTTCTTCCGCGCCTCCCTCGCCAGCGGGGCGCCCGAGGCGACTCTTCTCTCGACGACCTCTTCTTCCACGATGCGAGAGACCGTGCTGAGCGTTCTCGAGCGCGTGCCGGGGACGGATTCGATCTCGATTTCTCCCTCGCAGCCCTTCGGCCTCTTGAGCGGCTCGATCGAACGCGTGGGGGACCTCGTCCTCGTCGTCGGCTCCGAGCAGGGGAGCCCTATGACCCTCGATCTCCTGGACATGTCGGATCCCTCCCTCATCGAGGTGGGAGGCGCTCTCTCGTTCCCTCCAGCCCAGAGCTTTTTGCCGAGCACGGGTTTTGAAGCGGATCTCGCGTTCGTGAATTCGGGCTTCACGATTCAGGCCGTCGACGTGTCTGATTTTCTGGCCCCGGTGGAGATCGGCACTGCCTTTCCGGCCCCGGAAAACTCCTCCGCCCTCGCGCTGCGCGGCAACGCGCTCTACCTGGGCGGCTCGAGGGTTTACGTGGTCGACGTCACAGACCCAGCCTCCCCGGCGCTGGTCGGCGGGCTCAGCGAGCAGACCGCGGTGAGCCGGATCTGGATCGACGGCTCGAGGCTCTACGCCCACGGCTTCGAGTCCCTTCTGGTTTACGACATCACCTCTCCCTTGAACCCCGTGCTTCTTTTCTCGACCCCCGCAGAGACCGACCGCTGGAAGCTCGTGCGGCGGGTCACGGGGCCCGAGGGAGATCGCCTGGTCGCCCTCCGATCCTCGGGCCTCTACGCGTTCGGGAGTTGCGGCGTCTTCGCCGACGATTTCGAGACGGGAAACACCGGCGCCTGGAGCGGCGTGGAGCCTTGAGCGCGGGAGATTGCCGGAGAAGCGGAACGCAATAAAGGGCCCCCGGGGGCCATGAACGGAGATTGAGCATGGCAAGAGAGAGAACGGAGTACGTGAGCGCGGTTTGTAAACGCTGCAGCGGGGGCAGGAGGCGCTTCGGCTTCCGCCGCGCTCTTTCCCTTGCGTGGCTCGCCGTCGGCCCCCTCACGGTTCTTATTCCGGAGGCAGCTCCCGCCGAGGAGTTTTGCGATCTGTCGGTGGCGGCGCATTTCTCGAGCGGATCGTTCGAGTCGGTGGCGGGGCTGTCGGCAAACCTGGCTTTTGCCGGGCAGTCGGGCAGGCTGGTCTCGCTCGATCCGGCGGGAGGCGTCGTCCTCGACCGCCTGCTCATCGGTTTCAACATCAGGGATATCGAAGTCCGCGGAGACGTAGCGTATTTGGCCACGGGCCTCGGGCCTCCCGCTATCACCGGCAGCTTCGGGGCCTTGCACCTGGTCGACGTCTCCGACCCGAACAACCTCCGGCCCCTGAGTTCGATCAGTACTCAAGGGCAGGTGGAGCGCCTGGACGTCGTGGGAGACCGCGTCTATGTCAGCGGCCTGACGGACGAACGCGATCCTCCGAGCGTGGTTCAGATGATCGATGTTTCAGACCGCTCGGAGCCGGTCGAGCTGGCTTCTTTTGCCAGCGAGACCCGTGAGATCGCGGTCGTGGGCGAGACGGCTTACGTTTTAACACTCACAGACGGCCTGCGCGTTTATGACGTGAGCGATCCCGCGCAAATCCGCGAGATCGGATTTCATATCTCCGACGCGTCCGTGAGCGGCAGAGGGCTGTGGGTCGAGGGCAACCGAGCCTTCTACGCCAACAATACGGGAGTGGTAGCGCTCGACGTGTCGAACCCGGCCCAGCCCGTGGAGATAGGTTTCGAGCCTCTCTCGAGCGTTACCAGTTTGGTGGCTCGCGGCGAACGCCTTTACGTCGGTCGGTCGCTTTCATACCTCGTGCTGGACACGGGCCAGCTGCCCAGCATGCCTGCTGTCGACGTGGGCCCGCGAACCGACGGCCCCACGAGAGATCTCGACCTGGGCGGCGACCATCTCTTCCGCAGCGGCGAGACCCTGGTGGTGTATGACGTCGCGGATCCAGGCTCGCTTCCCGAGCTTGCGGCGATCGGCCGGGCCCGGGGAAACTCGATGTACGTCAAGGGCGACACTCTCTACCTTGCGGGAGATCGGCGGCTCTTGGTCTTTCAGCTTGAGAGAGACGGTGGCCTGCGCGCCATCGCCGCGCTCCCGGGCTTTTTCGGAGCCTCCATCGCCAGTCGAGCGCCCCAGGCAACCGTGGTTTCGGGGGGTACAGAAAGCGGCGAGGGAGACGCTGTTTTGAGGATTCTCGAGCGGATTCCATGAACGCGGGTGATCTCGGTCCTGGGCTCGGCAACCTTCGACCTCTCGCTGAGCCCGTCCTACGAGGCCGTTCGAGTCGATGACCGGGTCCTGCTTCTGTCCGATGGCCTACCCACGGAGGCTCAGTTGGATCTCTTCGATGTTTCGGACCCGGCCGGCATCGAGCAGGAGGGCTCTCTCTCGCTGCCCGCCAGGGCTCTAGCGCCGTCGAGCCCGGCCACCGAATCGGATCTCGCGTTCGTCAACACCGTCCAGGGCATTCAAGCCGTCGACATCTCCGATCCGCTCTCGCCCGTCGAGATCGGCAGCCCCTACGCGGCCCCGGAGCCCGCGGGAAGTCTCGCCCTGCGCGGCGACGCTCTCTATTTGGGAGGGCGAGCCGACGGCGTTTTGGTAGTCGACGTTTCGGACCCTACGGCCCCGGTGCTGCGCGACGTGCGCGGCGAGGCGAGGGAGGTGAATCAGCTTTGGATCGACGGCGACAGGCTGTACGTGACGAGTCAAAACACTCTCCTGGTGTACGACATCACCGATCCTCTAAGCCCCGTGCTCGTCTTCGGCGAGAACGCTCAGGCCAACCCTTGGAGGCTCGTGCGCCGCGTCGCGGGAACGAGTGGAGATAGGCTGGTCGGCCTTCGCTTTACGGGCCTCTATTCCTACAAGAGCTGCGGAATCTTCACCGACGATTTCGAGACGGGAACCCTTGGCGCCTGGAGCGGAGCGCAGCCTTGACCTGAGGCCGCCGCGCGCCCTTTCAGCGGCCCTCGACCTCGATCTCGGGCTCGCCCACCAGCATCAGGGTGATCTGCTGCGGGGGCCTGCCGTAGCGCTCGAGGGCGCCCGCGGAGCGCAGGGTTTGATCGATCGACCGCAGGTCGCAGCCGACCACGCTCACGCCATCTCCCGAGGCGCTGCGGCTGCCGCCGACCTTGACCACGCAGGGCGCCGCCAGGGTGATGTCGGCGCTGCTCTGGCCGGAAAAGGCCAGGTTGGCGGGATGGGTAAGCTCCGTGAGGTCGAGGTCGAGAGAGCCGCCGGTGTATTCGAGCTTGCGCACCGAGGCGACGCCGCTCACCTCGGCCTCGAGGCCTCGCCCGCCCAGCTCGAGCTGCCTGAGACCCTGGGCGAGGAGCCGGCCGCCCGCCATGTCCACCGAGAGCCTGGCCTCCGGGCCCTGAACGGTCAGCTCGCTGGATTCCAGGGTGCCGAGGATATTTCCCCAGAATTCCTCAAAGCGAGCCTCGACGAGGGACGCTTCGTCGAACTGCACCTGTCCGCGCCCGCCCACCACCTCGAGGGTCGTCTCCCGGCACTCGAGCTTGACCAGGGCGCGGAAGTCTTCGAGCCGCACTTCGAGAGCCCGGCCGCGCAGCTCGACCGGGAAGCCGTGATGCTCGATGAGGTTCACGGCGCCGCTGTGGGCGTCGAGGGCGAGGCGGCCGCGCTGCCCCTCGAAACGCACGGCGGCCTCGCGGGCCTTGAGCTGGACCTGCCCGGTGCCTCGACGGCTGCCGATCGAGCCGCCCAGGCTGTCGATCTTGAGGGTGCCGGCGGCGCCGTCGAATTGAGCCTCGGCGTCGGTCGAGAGCACGTCGAGATCGCCCTGATGCTCTTCGGAGGTCAGCTTGCCGCGCACCAGGGTCGCGAGGAGGGGGCCGGCGGTCTCGATCAACACGGTCTGCGAGTCCGCGGCCTCGAGATCGAGATTGCGCACCCCGTGGGCCGTGACCTCGGACTGCTCGAGGCGCAGGGTCAGGACGCCGTAGCCTTCAAGCCATGCAGGAGGATCTCGGTCCTCGTCGCTCGCGCTCTGCTCCTCGGCTCCCTCGTCATCGGCTTCTGCCTCCTCAAGGTCCGCCTCTTCAAAGTCTAGGTCCTCAAAGTCTAGGTCCTCGAGGCTCTCACCCTCGGAGGATTCGCCAGCCTGCTGTTCTTGGCCCCTCGGCTCCTCCCGCTCGACGCCGCGGTCCTGCGAGCCTCGGCCAACGCCCGCCGGCGCGAAGTCTTCGTCGTCGCGCCGCAGGGCGTTTTCGTCCCGCGGCAGCACCGGATCGCTGAGATCGAGCGTCAGCTCGCGGCCGGTCAGCTCGAGCGACTGACCCGGGCTCAGAATGATCTCGACCCGTAGCCGGCGTCCCCCTGCACGCGCGTCGAGGGCAGGGGAGGCCGAGAAGCGGAGGCGGCCGTCTGAGAACTGAGCGAGGAGGGGAGCCGCCGCGGCGCTCTCGCCCCGGGAGGGCTCCGGCTGGCCCTGGGATTCCCGCGCCCGCGGCGCGAGCCGCGCCGTGAGGCTGGGGGGCGCGTCGCGGTCGATGCGTACCTCCACCGCGGCCGAGTCGATCTCGAGACTGACGGCGTCGGCCTCGAGATCGAAGCGCTGGGAAGCGCCCGTGGAAGCCGCGGGGGCCAACGCGAGTATGGCCAGGGGCAGCGCGAGGGTCGCGCGCGCGAGGGCGGCGATCACAGGCCGGTCCACTGCACAGGCTCGGGAGTGAGCCCTACGACGATCAGGAGCAGGGTCGCCCAGCCGAGAACCTGCCGGCCGAGGCCCAGGCGAAAGGGCGGCAGGTCACGCACCGGGGGATGCTTGAGGCCCATGACGAGCAGAAGCACCAGAAAGAGGCTCCACATCCAAAGCTGGAGGTAGATGGTGCCCACCACCCACGCGGCGAAGAGGATGGTGGAGATGAGGTTCTGGCTTCGCGGCGCTAAAACGTAAAGCAGGTGGCCGCCGTCGAGCTGGCCGATGGGCAGGAGATTGAGAGAGGTGACCAGGAGGCCTACCCTGGCGCTCGGCCCGGCGCCCGCGGATCACACCCTGCTGATCAGTCCCCTCGCCTTCGCGGCCTGGG
>JBCCLG010000330.1:0-6348 GCA_039027015.1 Acidobacteriota bacterium
ATTGGGATGAGCTGTGCGGAGAAGTGCTCGGTCGCCCGCTGCACCATGGCCCGACTCGGGGCGGCAGCGAGGAACAAAACAGGTATCACGACCTCTACAGCCGTACCCTCGAGAGCTATGAGAAGTGGTTCGAGAAGACCGCCCCCCAAGACATCTGGCCGCCCCTCGAGAGGAGATTCCAGGCGCCGTCGGTGACGGTCAGGCGCCAAGACTTCTGGCTCATCCGCAAGCCCTGGATGGGCAAACGCTGAAAGCGCGCGGCCTCAACGATATAAGGAGGATCCATGACATCGCTCTTCGGCCCGTGGCTCGACCTTCCAGGCCCGGAATTCCTGGCCCATTACCTCGGCCTTGGGCTGATCGTCGCGGCCCTGTCCGTCTCGATTCGACGCTTCCTGCCGAGCCTCTGGCACTCACCCGCAGCTCAGTCACTCGACGGCTACGAGCTCGCCCTGCTCGCCGGCGGCCCGCTGCGGGTCTGCCAGGCTGCCGTGGCGGGACTGAGGCACGACAGTCGAGTGAATATCGAAGGCAAGACTCTGGGTTGCGACCCCGACCCGGACCCCGAAACGGACCCAAGCCAAAGCGCGCTCTCCCACGGCGTCGAGCGGGCGACTCTGGACGCCGCGCGGCTCGGTTCAAGAGGACCCGAGCTCCAGAACATCCTCAAAGAGAAGATAGCCCACCTGAAGTCCAACCTGGTCGAGAAAGGCTATTGGCTCGATGGCGGTCCGGCCTGGGCCGTCCGCCTGCTGATGGTGCTTCCTGTTCTCCTTTGGCTCTTCCTGGGCCTAGCCAAGCTAGATCTCGGCATCGATCGCGGACGCCCGGTCGGCTTCCTGATCACGATTCTGGCCGCTTCAGCCGTAGGCCTCGTCCTCTTTTCTCGCGGATCGATTCGCACCGGATCCGGGTGGAGGGTGCTGAAACGGGAGCGCTCCAAACACCGTCGCCACACGGCGAGCTCCGCGGTCGCCGAGCCCACGGCAGTCATGATGTCCGTGGCCCTCTTCGGCATAGGATGGAACGATCCCCTTCGCAGCTTTTTCTCGGCAAGCTCCAGCACCGGCGACGGCGCGGGCTGCGGCGCGGGCTACGACGGCGGAGGCGGTGATGCCGGCGGATGCGGCGGGGGCTGTGGAGGGTGCGGGGGCTGTGGAGGCTGAATCTCTTGAGGGCTCGCGGTTTCCGAGATTCCTCGGCGCCGATCTTTAGGGTTCTACGGCGCCAGGGGTGCAGGTAGAGCCCCGAGGCACGCCTCGCTGGTCGAAGCCAGAGCAGCCGGTGAGGCTTTCGAGAATGCTGGAGTTGCTCGGCAGAACGGTGGGAGTCGGGCCGCCGTGGTCAAAGAGGGCGCTGATCGGAACGTCCTGGAAGAGCACGCCGGGCGCGCACGGGAGTTCGCTCTGACCGCCCTCGTTGACCTGGGGCCACTGGACGTTGCCGCTGCCCGGGTGGGTGAGGTTGCAGCTGGTGTTCTCGAACTCGAAGACCTTGGTGTTGTCGATGACCAGGCTGTTCTCAAGGTCGAGCCCGCCACCGCCCGCGATGGCGCTGGCGAAGGAGAACTCGCCGGAGTTGCCGTTGCGCACCAGGGTGACGTGGCGCAAGGTGCCCGTGATGGCGTTGTCGACGGCCATGCCCGCTCCCAGATTGCCGGTCGCGAAGTTGTCGGCCAGCGTCACGTTGGTCATATCGAGGGTCTGGGTCCCGGGATTGGTGAAGACAGTCATGCCTCCTCGACTCTCGGAGGTATTGGCCGAGATCGTGGAATCGACCACCGTCGTCTGCAGGCCCTGGAGGTAGAGACCGCCGGCCTGCAGGGTGCCTCGATTGCCGTGGATCGTGCTGCGGTCGAAGCTCATGGGCCCCACGCCGTTGTTCGAGACCCTCATCAAACCGCCTCCGCGGGCGTTGGCGGTGTTGTGCGAGAGCACCGAGCCGCAGAGGGAGAGCGTCTGGTCGTTGCCGTCGCTGTAGACGGCGCCGCCGTTGCCGCCGTTGCCCGGATTGCCGCCGGTGCCCGTGGCGCTATTGCCATCGAGGATGCTGTTGACGAGGCTCAGATTGGCGAAGAGGTGACCCAGCGCTCCGCCGCTGCTGCAGCGATTATTCTGGAAGACCGAGCCCACGACGGTGGTCGTGGTCGCGCCGAAAGAGTAGATCGCGCCACCCGCCACGTCCTGTCCGGTGGCCGGTCCCACGTTGTCGTAGAAGCGGCTGTTGATGACGTTGAGGGTGCCGAATCTGCCGCGGAAAATCGCCGCGCCGCCGCTGTCGGTCGTGGTGCCGGGTAAGGCTGCGGTGGAGCCGTCGCGGAAGGTCAGGTTCTGCACCGTCAAGGTGCGAGGCTGCTCGAAGGGGGGGCGGAAGTCGAGGATGCGGGTGGTGCCGCCGCCGGAGAGGGTGATCAAGCCGCCGCCGTCGATCACCAGGTCGAAGTCGATGGCGAGCTGCGAGGTCAGGGTCAGGGTATGGGGCGCTGAACCGCAGCTGAAGCGGATCCCTCCGTTGTTGGCGGCAAGAGCGGCGCGCAGGGCGGCTTCGGTGCAGCTGCCCGGGGTTCCTGAACCGACCTGGGTTGCACCGCTGGTATCAGCGGCCGTGATCGGCGGAGGGCACACCTCGGGGGGCACGAGCGGTTCCGCGTTCTGGGCCGAGGACCACCCGAGGACCGTCCCCTGCTCGAAACCGTTGACGAAAATCGCGTCCGTGGGGGAGGCGCTGGCTCCCGGGCTCGGAACAAGGCCCAGGACCGTGGCGATCCAGAGCGGGAAGATCGACGTCAAGGGGACGCGGGGGCTGTCGGCACAGGATAGCCGCGATGAGAACATGTCGAGCCTTCGCTTTCTAGAGGTGGGGAGAGCCAGAGAGCACCGTCTGCTGGCGGAGTCCAGCGGCGCGAAATCTAGCACTGCGAGGCGCGCAGGCGACAGGCGAACGTCCTTGACCGGCGGCACCGTTTGCTCCGGCGTTTTCCAGCCAGAGCGCCGGAGCGAGACAGGACCTCTCGAGCGATTACGGCCGCGGCGGAAAGGCCGCGGGCCAAGGTTCGAGATCACCGCCCGCCGTTCAGTTCAGTTCAGTTCAGTCGAGCAGCAGTGGAGAAGGCAGCGCGTCAGGAGAGACGGCCTGCACCAAGGCGTAGCCAATACCGCTGGTGCCGGTGAAGAGGCTACGGTGAAAACCGTGGTCGACCGGGTGCTCGAGCCTCGACAGATCCTCCCGCGACTGCCGTTCCAGCAGGCCTGCGAGAAGGAGGTGGCCGATAGTTTCAGATCCGGCTCGGCCCAGTCTTTCGGCGGTAAGCCAGACCAGGGCATGGCCGGCGGCGCCGCAGCAAAGGTCATTCTTGGGCGCCGTGGGTAGAGCACGCGTGGCTCTGAAGGCCCTCTCGGCGTCGCAGCGCAGTAGCGCGCTCTCGACAGAATCAAGAGCCGCAAGGCGCGCCAGGGCGATCCCCGGAGCACCGTAGCACCAGGTAGGGGTGAAGGTCTCACGATCTGGTTCCCGCAGATCGCGCCAACCCCCGTGGGACGCCGAGTAAGCGCGTCTTTCGAATTCTAGGCCTTCCAGCGCGGCCTGCTTTAGCTCGACGACCCGCCCGTGCGCTGGGGCGATTACTCCGGCGCCACCGTCGGCCCGGACGGGGACTCCCTCTGGTACGCCAGCACGTGGACCCTTCCCCCCTTCGGCGCGGACTCCAATTGGGTCACCGGGTTCCTCGGCTACACCTTCCCCGACCGTGACTCGGACGGAATCCCCAACAGCTGCGACGTCTGCGGCTTCGGCGACGATGACCAGGATGCTGACGGTGACACGGTGCCCGATTCGTGCGACTTCTGCCCGGGGTCGGACGACCGTTTCGACGCCGATCAAGGCGGCATTCCCGACGGCTGCGATACCTGTTTGGGCGACGATCTCCGGGGCGACGACGACGGCGACGGGGCAGGACGGCGAGGTTTGCGCCCAGCTTTATGAAGCCGACGGCAGCCTCGGGCGACGAGGTCAAGGGCTCGAAGCCGACCAGGCGCTGAGGTCTGCGGACTCGAAACCGTCGACGAAGAGCGCATCACTCGCGTCGAGAAGGGTGAGCGTGAAGGCGGCCTGCACGGTGGCGTCCTGGTCGTCGCTGGCCTGCACCGTGACCGAATAAGGGGAAGCCGAGAGGTCGAGGGTCGAGGGAGTACCGCGGATCTCACCGTCGACGAGGCGCAGGGAGGACGGCAGGCCTGCCGCTGCGAACGCCAGCGGTTCACCTTCCGAATCGCTGAAAAACACCGACACGTCGAGCCCGTAGACCGCTCCTTCAACCGCGGACTGGTTTGGAATCGGTGCGTCCAGGGTGGGGAGGGCGTTGATAGAGATGGCCGACGAAGTCACGTCATCCTGACCCTCGAGGTCGAGGCCAATGTCGGTGGAGGCCATCTCGGCCGTCGACGAGGCGGAGGTCAGGTGGGTGGCCTGGAAAGTATCCGGCACGGCGGAGCCCGAAGCTCCATCGAGGTCGGCGGCGAGCCACCAGGTGACGTCGGCGCCGACCGCCATCCGGGCACTCGGATCGCCATCGACCAGCGTCAGCGTGAGCAGGCCAGCGGTGACCGCGAATGGCGGAGCCGCGGCGTAGAATTCAGCGTCGAGGGCCGGGTCGAAGACACCGTCTCCGTCGTCGAGGTAGAGCCTCAGGGCCGCCACCAGGGCGTCGAGCTCGGCGCCGCTGAGCGGATCGCCGACCGCCGCTTCGAAGAGTAGCTCCAGAGTCGCGAGCTCGGCGTCATCATCGCCATCGCGGCCTCGGTGGACGCCGTCGATGCGCAGCAGCGCCACATCGGACGCCCCCTCGTTGACCACCGCTTCGGCGACCGCGTCGCCGGTCGGCAAGGCGAATTGCCCGCCGATGTTGCGGTACCAGAGGATCTGGTTGGGGCCGTCTATCGAGGCCAGCAGATCCAGCTCGCCGTCGCCGTCGAGATCGGCCGCATCGGCGTAGTCGGGTTCATTGAGACCGGTCGCGACGACGCGCTCGACCCAGCCGCCGTCCCCGGGGGTGCCATCATTCTCCCACCAGAGCAGCGCCCCCGTATTCGTTCGGACCGTGGTGAGCAGGTCCGGATCCCCGTCGCGGTCGAGGTCCACGGCGCGCACGTTCTCCGCGTCGCGACCGGAGCCGATCGAGCGCTTGGTCCAGCCCCCGTCGGCCGGGGTGCCGTCGTTCTCGTACCAGGTGAGCGGCGCCTCGAGCGCAGCGACTACGAGGTCCAGGTCGCCGTCGAGATCGAGGTCCACCGGCTCAGCCCCGGCTGGCTCGAGCAGGGCCGTGTCGATATCTCGCCGCGTCCAGCCTCCGTCCCCAGGGGCGCCATCGTTCTCCCACCAAGCGACCGCATCGTCGTTTGACGCGGTGCCGATGACGTCGACATCGCCGTCGCCGTCGAGGTCGGCCGACGTCGCTTCCAGCGGACGATCGAAATCGGTGCCGATATCGCGCCGCGTCCACGGCACGGTGGTCGGCGTCCCGTTGTTCTCGAACCAGCTGAGCAGGTCGCCGCCCCGCGAGTTGGCCAGAACGTCGAGGTCGCCGTCGCCATCGATATCCACCGTCCGGCAATCCAGCGCCCCGGCGAAGCCCGTCAGGATGTAGCTGGTCCAGGTCCCGAGCACGGGGTCGCCATCGTTCTCGTACCAGGTGATGTTCGACGAGGCGAAATTGCACGAAATGAGATCCAGGTCGCCGTCAGAGTCGAGGTCCGCGGAGGCGACGCTGAAAGTGTTCGCCAGGCCGACCGTGCGCTCGATCCAGCCGCCGTCCTGGGGGCTGCCGTCATTCTCGAGGAAGGTGACGGCGTCGGGATTGCCGCCGGCGGAGATCAAGTCGAGGTCGCCGTCAAAGTCGATATCCACCGCCACGACGCTATCCACGTCCGAGGCGCCGGAGAGGGCAACGCGGGCCGTCTCGAAAACGGCGCTGCGGTGCAGAGATTGATTGAAGAAAAGCCCCACGGAATCCTCGCTCCAGGGGGCGCCCGCCAGGTCCACGTCGCCGTCGCCGTCGAAATCGCCCGTCGTGTAGCGGAACCCGTCCGCCGAGGTGGGCAGCGTCCGCTCGACCCAGGCGGACGCGTCGCCGGCCGAATTGTCGAGCCATAGGCCGCCGCTGAGCAGCAGGTCGAGATCACCGTCGGCGTCGAGGTCCATGGGTTCGAGGGCCTCTAGCGTGGAGGCGGAGGTGGTGATCGCCGTCTCGGTGAAGCTCGCCCCGTCCCCCGCCGTGTTGTTCCACCAGGCCAGGGCGCCGCCATCCCCGCTGCGCCCCAGGTCCGGGTCGCCGTCGCCGTCGAGATCGGCGAC
>JBCCLG010000331.1:0-6341 GCA_039027015.1 Acidobacteriota bacterium
ACAAGACGTCGGTCCCGGGACCCGACAGCGGCGGCGTCATGACGGTTCTCGCCGCTGACGATGAGCCCGTGGTGCGCCAGGTGCTGGTCAACCACCTCGGCTCCGCCGGCTACCGAACCCTGTGCGCGTCGAGCGGCGCCGAGGCCCTCAGCCTGATCGAAACCGAGCCGGTCGATCTCGTGCTGCTGGACGTCATGATGCCGCGCCTCTCGGGCTATGAGGTGTGCCGCCGAATTCGCCAGCGCTTCGGCCCCGAGGAGCTGCCGGTGATCTTCCTCTCGGCGCAAAGCCGCGTGGCGGACCGGGTGGCGGCTTTTTACGAAGGCGGCAACGACTCCCTGACCAAGCCGATCTCCAAGACCGAGCTGCTCTCGAGAGTGGAGGCCCACCTGACGCTCCTGGCGAGCCACCGCCGCCGGGCGTCGGAGCTGAAGGCGCTCCAGGGCCTGCTCTCGATCTGCGAGAAGTGCCACCGCATCCGCGACGATCAGGGCGAGTGGATCCAGATGGAGGTCTACATCGACCAGCGCTCCGAGGCTCGCTTCAGCCACGGCTACTGCCCGCAGTGCGCCGAGAATCTGGCCCGCGAGTTCGACCTGGACCTGGAGCTTTCCGAGTGAGGGCGCGAATCGGCTTCAGACGTCTGGGAGGCGCCGCGGTCTGCGCTCTCCTGACCGCGTCCACCGCGCTGGCCGAGCGGCCGCGCCTCGAGGACGCCGCCGCCCGCGCCGAAGCCCTCGAGGCGCAGATCGACGCGCGGCTCGCCTCGGGTCCCGAGTCGGCGCCGGCCACCGCCGACCTCCTCGCCGCCCTCACGGAGCTCACCGAGCTGCGGGTGGCGAGCGGCCAGATCGACCTCGCCCTCGAATCCGGCCAGGAGGCGCTCGGCGAGCTCGGGACAGGCTCGGATCCGCGGGTTGAATCCGCCCTGCGGCTCCATCTCTCAAGCGCCCTGCTGGCGGCCGGCCGGATCGAGGAGGCCATGGAGTCGAGCCGCCAGGCCGAGGCTTTGGCCAGGGGCCTCGAAGACGCCCGCTCCCTCGCGGCGGCCCTCGGCCAGCGGGCGGCGGTCCACGTGGAGCGCGGCGAGCTGGCCAGCGGCCTCGATCTTTTCAGGCGCTCCCTCGAGCAGTGGCGCCGGGTCGAGGGGGCCGAGCATGAGCGGGCCCGGGTGCTGAGCGCGAAGGGCCGGGTGTACTTCCAGGTCTCGAACTTCAACCGGGCTCGGACGCTGTGGCTCGAGGCGCGCAAGATCTACCGGCGCGAGGGCGACTTTGAGTGCGCCGCCCTCAGCACGGCGAGAATCGCCGACCTCTACGACGAGCTGGGCTGGGCCGGCATGGCCCTCGAGGCGTACGGCGAGGCGGTCGAATTCGCCGAGCGGGCCGCCGCCCCGGACCTCCTGGCCGAGATTCTGGCCGCGCAGGCCGATTTCCACCTCGACCGAGGGCGGGCCCAGAAGGCCCTGCCGGAGATCGATCGGGCCCTCGCCGCCGAAGAAGACGCCGAAGCTGTCCTCCTGGCGGCGTCCCGACCCTCTTCGGCGCCCGCGAGCCTCGGCGCCCGGCGCGCCCGCCTGCTGGGTTCGCGGGCCTTCGCCCTGCTCGCCCTCGGGGAGAGCGCCGCGGCCGAGGCGAGCTTTCGCCGCCTCCTCGAGCGGCTCGCTGCGTCGCCGCCCGCCGCCGGCGCCTCCGCGAAGGCGGGAAACGAGGATTCCGGGTGGCGCGAGCGCCTGGCGGTGGAGGCGCGGCTGGCCCTCGCCGATCTCGAGAGGCGGGGAGGCCGGCGCTCGGCGGCGCTCGCGCTGGCCGAGCAGGCGGTTCGCGGCGCGCGCTCTCGGGCCCTCCAGCGCTCCGAGCCGGAGCTTCTCATCGACGGCCTCGAGCTGCGGGCGGAGCTGCAGGCGGAGCTCGGCCAGAGCCGCGCCGCGTTCCTGAGCCAGCGGGAGTACGGCGCGCTCAGGAGCCGGCGCATCCAGACGCTCTACGACGAGAGGCTGGACGAGATGCGCACCCGATTCGAGCTGGAGCGTTCCGAGGAGCAGATGGAGTTCGCGCGAAGGCATAAGGCCCTGCGCGCCGGAGAGCTGGCGCGCCAAAGGCAGCTGCTGCGCACGGCGGTCACGGTGTCCCTGCCGCTGGTCGTGCTGGTCGGACTGCTCTTCGGGGTCTACCGCCAGCGCCAGCAGCAGGCCACGATCCTGACCCACCTTCAGCAGCAGCGGCGGGTCAACGCCCAGCTGCGCGAGGTCGACCGCATTCGCGACGACTTCCTCGCCAACACCTCCCACGAGCTGCGCACGCCCCTCTACGGCATCGTCGGCCTGGCGGAGTCGCTGACCGACGCTCCGGAGATTCCCCGCGCCGCCCGCGCCGCCCTGCGCGCCATCGTCGAGGGCGGTCTGCGCCTGGCGACCGTGATCAACGACATTCTCGACTACTCCAAGCTGCGCCGCCGCGAGATCGAGCTGGCCCCTGAGCCCGTGGAGCTGCACTCCCTGGCCGACGTGGTGCTGACCCTGGCCCGGCCTCGCGCGACCGGCCGCGGCCTCGGCCTGATCAACGGCGTCCGCCGCGATCTTCCCCTGGCCCACGCCGACGCGTCGCGGCTCCAGCAGGTGCTGCAGCACCTTCTCCTGCTGGCGATTCGCAGCGCGCCTTCCGGAAAGATCGAGATCGCGGTGCGCTGGCGCCAGCCCGAGGGCCAGGACGCCGGCCGCCTGCGCCTCGAGGTGCTCTCGCGGCCCGCGGGCGGCAGGGCGCCCGAGGCTACGTCTGCGCCGTTCGTCAAGTGCTCCGATCCGGTCACCCAAACCAGCGGCGAAGACCTCGGCCTGGCGATCAGCGCGCGGCTGGTGGAGCTGCACGGTTCGGCGCTCTGCGAGCGGCGGGGTCCGGAGGGTCTCTCCTTCCGCTTCGATCTCCCCGAGGCCGAGTCCAAGCCCGTGAAGCCGAGCGCCGATCAGCGCTCCGCGGGCGCCGCGGCGGACGAGGGCGACGCCGACGGACCGCTTCTTCTGGTGGTTGACGACGAGCCGATCGTGCTCCAGGTGGTGAGTCAGCACCTGCGCACGATGGACTACCGGGTGCTCACCGCGTCGTCCGGCATCGAGGCCCTGACCCTCTTCGGCCAGCACCGCTTCGACCTGGTTCTGCTCGACGTCATGATGCCCCGAATGTCGGGCTTTCAGGTGTGCCGCGAGATCCGCAAAGAGCACGCCCTCGAGGATCTGCCGGTGCTCTTTTTATCCGCCAAGGGCCGGGCGGAAGACCGGGTTGTGGGCTTCGAGGAGGGCGGCAACGACTACCTGACCAAGCCCATCGCCCGCGACGAGCTGCTCGCCCGGGTGGCCGCGCATCTCGACCTCCTGGCCATCCAGCGCGAGCAGTCTCGGGAGATCAAGCAGCTGCGCGGACTGCTGCCGATCTGCAGCTCGTGCCGCAAGATCCGCGATCAGAACGACCAGTGGACCCGCCTCGAGGAATATATCGACGAGCACTCCGAAGCGCAGCTCAACGCCGTGCGCTGCCCGGACTGCTAGCCGGCGGCTGGATCGCTAGCCCGGCGGCTCGTCTTCTCGGCGCTTCTCGAGAGCGGCGAGCCGGGCCTCGAGCTGGAGCTGACGGTCGAGCATGACGGCGAGGGCGCGGCGGGTGCCGGCGGCAAAGGCCGAGGGCTTGAGGTCGCCGTCGTAGGCGGCGAAGACCCGCTCTTCGTCGCCCGCGGTGTTGACGGCGTCGCCGGGGGCGCGCCAGGTCGGATCCTCGAGAAATCGGATCAGGCCGAGGCGCCGCCACAGATGATCGCCCGGGCATTGGGTGCTCTTGACGTCGCGGTGGCCGAAAACCTGGCGCGCGGTCTCCGGGTCCGGCCGGCTGGTGCCCAGCTGCTCGAAGCCGCGGGAGCGGCGCAGCTCGGCCAGCCAGCCGCCGAGGGCGGCGAGCTGGGAGTCCAGCTGCTCCGGCAGGGGAAGGCGGTCGAAGTTGCCCGCCAGGGCGATGCCGAGGGCGCTGCGGTTGAAGCCGCGGGCGTGGGCCGCGGTGCGCCCCTCGCCTCGGCCTTCGCCGATCACCAGATCGCCGTCGGCCATGCAAAAGGCCACGAAGTTGTAGGGCACGTCGAGCCCCAAATCGGGCCTCGCGATCTGCAGGGCCTGGAGCTGGGCCCGCACCTCGTCCAGGCTTTCCCAGGTGTTGGGGGAGGCGTCGCCGCGGTCGATCGCGGTGGTGTGGTGGATGAAGACCGCCGTTCGCCGCGCCGGACCGATGCGATACCCCCGCCTCGGGTGCGCCGGGTCGGCGCCCCACTGCTCACGGCTTAGATAGATCACGCTCATCGGCTCTTGCCCCCGAGGATCCTACTCCAGGAGATCGAGCGTCACCTCCGCCCGCCCGGCGAGCTCGATCTGCCGCGTCCACGCCGGCGCGCCGGGCTCCGGCTCCACCTCGAGCCGCACCGGCCCGTCCTCGAGGCCGGTGATCTCGAAGCGGCCCCGGGAATCCGTCCTGACGCGGGTCTTGAAGCCTTGAGAATCGATCGCGGTGACGGCGGCGAAGATCCACGGTTCGCCGTCCGCCACCACCTGGCCCGAGAGGGTTGAGCCGCCGCCCAGGGCGAGCTCGACCCGCGCCTCGCGCTGGCCCTCGAGAACCTCGAGGGTCGCCGCCGCCCGCCGGCCGGTGCCGGCGACCGCGGCCTGAATGCGCCAGCGGCCGATCGAGAGGCCGGCGATCTCGAAGGCGCCGCCCGCGTCCACCGGGATTCGGCTGTGGTCATAGAGGGCCGTGTCGCCGCGCGCCGAGATCTCGATTCGGGGCAGCTCGTGGGGCGCCGCGCCGAGCACCCGTCCGCGCAGGGTCGCCCCGGCGTCGACCACGACCTCGAGACGCGGCTCGGGGGTCGAGGGATCGCCGTCGACCTCGAGGGGGCCCGGCTCCCGGGCGAGGGCCACCGGCACCCCCACCTGGCGCGACGAGAACGCGCTCTGCAGACGCCACAGGCCGGCGGGCACGCGCCGAAAGCGGAACGCGCCGCCGACCTGCGAGACCGCGCCGACGCTCTCGCCGCCCCGCTCCGGCCTCAGCTGGAGACGCACGCCGTCAACGCCCGCGCCCGCGGTATCGATCACCGTGCCTTCGAGGGGCTCGCCGGGCGCGTCGAGCACCACCTCCACGTCGAGATCCGCCCGCAGCTCGATCTCCCGGGTCACCCGCAGCCAGTCGCGGTTCACCTCCAGGGTCCAAAGCCCTTCCTCGAGGCCGTAGAGGCCGAAACGCCCGTCGAGATCCGAGAGGGTTTGTCGCTCGCCCCCGGAGATCGCTCCCTGGGCCTGCGCCGAGCGGGCGACCAGGGAGGCGCCGCGCACCGGCACTCCGGCCGGGTCCCGCACCGTGCCGGCGAGGGTCAGGCCTCCCTGCAGGCGGAGCACCAGCTCCTCGTCCTCGTCGCAGCCGCGAATCTCGATCTCCCGGCGCAGCGGCGCATAGCGGCCCGAGAGCACCTGCAGCTCGGCGGGTCCCAAGGGAACGCCCGCGAGCGTGAACGCGCCCTCGCGGCCGCTGCGGGTCCAGGCTTCAGACCCCGGCTCGAGGGCGAAGGGCCGCCGGAGCATCACGTCGGCGGCGATCACCGGATCTCCCGAAGGCCCCAGCACCAGGCCCCTCACCGTGGCGGCGGCGTCGAGCGCGATCTCGAGCGGCGGCCGGGTGGGCGCCTCAATGCCGGGCAGGACCCGGGGGGCGAAACCGCGGGCTCGGGTCACCAGGTGCCCACCCTCGCCGGCGTGGAGGCCGTCGATGAGAAAGAAGCCCGCGGCGTCGGTGTGCGCGCTGGCGCGCCGGAAGCGCAGGCTCTGCTCGAGCCTCTCGAAGCGCTCGAAGGCGGGCGGAAGCAGGAAGATCTCGGCGCCAGCGATCGGCCGCTCTTCGCCGTCGATCACCCGTCCGGAGACCGGCGCGGCGGCCTCGAGCCTCAAATCGCCCAGATCGAAGCGTCCTCGGGCGCCGGCCACCGCGTCGATCGACTCGAGTCTCAGGGTGGCAAAGCCGGGCGAGCGCACGTCCACGTCGAGCCGGCCTTCGCGGGTCAGGGGAGCGGCGAAGCGTCCGTCGGTCCCCGAGGCCAGCCGATAGGACTCGTCGTCGCCCGCGATTTCCGCCGCGATAAGGTCCGTTGAGCGCAGGGCGGAGCCCTCGAGCCCCAAGGCCGCGCCGGCGATCGGCCGGCCCTCCGCATCGACCACGCGGCCCACCACCAGCGGCGCCGAAGCCATCACCAGGCGCAGACCCCTGCGAATCTCGAAGGGCCTCAAGAGCGGGGCGAGCTCGAGCGCGACCCGGCGC
>JBCCLG010000332.1:0-6312 GCA_039027015.1 Acidobacteriota bacterium
CCGGGGCCGATGCGGCGCCGGCCATCGAAACCGCGGCCGCGCAGGTCAGGAAGGTTCCGAGCAGGTGAGAGGCGCGCATGACGGGTCCTTTCGTGATCAGGGGACGCAGGTTGGCGAGGGAGCTGCCCCTGGTACGGATCTTCTCCGAGAAAAGATGGCTGCTCCGCTAGCCGAAGGCCTCAACTCGACCGAGCGGATCCGAGCCGCTGACCACGTCGAGAAATTCGTCGGCCAGCGCCTGGCACAGCTCCACGGAGCGCCACCAATTCGCCAGCCGCTCCTCGGTGCCGTAGGTCTTGAAGTCCCTGCGATCGGGGATGCTCCCGCCGGGCAAATCGGCGACAAACTCCTCGGTGGCGGTGAGCAGCACCACCTTGTCGAGGGCGGCGGCTGCGGGCCTTCGCCGCGGCTTCCTCTTGTCGAACCAGCCCGGGGTGATGTGCGAGAAGAAGTGCGGGAAGAGCACCAGGCCGTCACCGCGATAGGCGGTCAGGTCGTGGTGATAGTCGATCACGCCGCCGTCCCAATAGTAGCCGGGCGGCGAGCCCGCAGGGCTGCTGACTCCCTCGAGCACCATCGGGATCGAGGCGCTCGCCATCAGTACATCGGCGACGTTGGCAGCCTGGTGGGGCGCCGACTCGGTGGCGAAATCCCCCAGCGCGAGGCCCGCTCCGGGCCACGGCCCCGAGGAGAAAATCACCCGCTGATACCAGGGCTCGAGCCCCCGCCTGGACACCGAGTTGCCGAGGATCGCCAGCCCCAGCCCCAGGGCCTGAAGCGGCAGCGACTCGAACGCCAGCGGACCGCGGCCGCGGGCGGTTCCGATGTGGGTGATCAGCTTCGGGTGACGCGGGATCTCCTCGACGCCGTCGCCCAGGGCTTCCCGCAGCACGCCGCGCCCCACGCTGCTGACCTCGCGGCGATTCGGGCGGTCGGAGTAGCTCTGCTCGATATACGCCTTTTCAAAGCGCCCGATCGCGGCCGCGGGATCGGCCTGGGCCAGGCAGGCGTGGCGCCAGCTGCCGATCGAGGTTCCGTAGGCGTTTAAGGGCGTTTTCCTGCGGGCGAGAAAATCGCCGAAGAGAACGCGGTCAAGCTGGCTCAAAACCAGCCATTTGGGGCCGCCCGCGGCGCCGAGCAGGAGCGAGAAGATCTCGACGTCCCAGCCTCTTTCGGCCAGACGACGCCGGGCCGTGGGGCCGGCGAGAATCCGAAGGGCCTTGCGGGACATCGCTACAGTCTAATATCTCCCGCCACCCGCCGCGCGCTTTTCGCGCGGCGGGCGGACGGCCTCGCGCTCGGGGCCGCTCCTTTTTACTTGAGGACCACCAGCACCACGCGGCGGTTCTGGCTGCGCGCGTCCCGGCTGTTGCCCTCGGTGGCAGGCGCGGTCTCGCCGTAGGAGATCACCGCCATGCGGTGCAGCGGCAGGGAGTGCTGGAGGTGCAGATATTGCTGCACCGCGCGGGCTCGCTCTTCGCCCAGCTCGAAGTTGAACTTCGCCGGGCCCAGGGTATCGGTATGGCCCTGGATCTCGATGTAGACCGACTCGTTGCGCGCCTTGAGGTCGGTGGCGAAGGAGTCAAGCGCGGTCTTGGCGGAACCGTCGAGATCGGCGCTCTCGAAGCCGAAGCGCACGTTGTCTTCGGAGAGAACGGTCTCGTAGAGGAGCTTGCCTTCCGCCAGCTTGCCCGCCGCCACGGCGCGCTCGAGCGCCTGACGCGAGGTGTCTGAAAGCTTGGCCAGCTCCTCCTGCTGCATCTCGATCTGCTTCTGCTGATCGGCGATCTGAGTCTGGTTTTCTTCGACCTGGCCTTCCACGTCGTCGACCCGCGAGTCCACGACCTGAACCTGATCGTCGACGTAGGTCTTCATTTTCTTCTCCGTCACGCAGCCGGAGAACGCCAGCAGGCTGGCGGCGGAAATCAGGGCGGCTCGGGTCATGCCCGATTGTGCTGCCGTCCTCGCGGGAGTTTGAGTGTGCTGCTCCATAAGCTTCTTCCTATCGGTCCATTCATCGGATCATCAGTCGGGCGCCGCTCCCAGATACCCGGCGCGATGCCGGAGGTCGAGGCGCTTTCCCGGGAGGGAGACGCGAATCGAGCGATACCGCTCCTCGCCTCTCCCAGCGAGTCGAAAGCCCAGCGCATAGCGGCTGCGCAGGGCGCGCTGAATCATCGCACAGGCGCGGCCCACGTCCGCGGGCCCGCGGGCCTCCACGTAGAGGCCGCCGGTGGCCGTCGCCAGCTGGCGCAGCAGATCGGCGTAAAGCCATACCTCCGCGCCCTCCTGCTTCTCCCGCACCAGCCGACCGGGGCCGGCGCGGCGCAGGCCTACGACGTAGACCGGCACCTCGGCAGACCGCACCATGTCGCGCGCCTTGGCGGCCGAGATGACGCTGGCGTTGTCGAGCCCGTCGGTGACCAGGATCACCGCCGGCGCGGTGCGCGCGGTGAGCCGCACCTCGGGCACCCAGGTCACGGCGTCGTGCAGCGCCGTGGTGCCGTAGGCGCGCCAGCTGTCGACGTGCTCGCGGACCACCTCGAGCTGGCCGGTGATCGGCACGTCGACGGAGGTGTGGCCCGAGGCGAAGGTGGTGAGCGAGACCTGGTCGTCGGCTCCGGCGCGGTCTAGGAACCAGCGCACGATCGCCTGGCTGGTCTCGAGCTTGCCGCCGTTCGCCATGCTGCCCGAGAGGTCCTGAAAGAAAAGCAGGGTCTGGGGGTTGTCGTACGGCGAGATGAAGTCCTCAAAGGGCACCCGTCGCTCGTCGACGTGGAGGGCGAAATCCTCGCGCTCGAGCGCCCGCTCGTCGCCGCCCTCGGCGCCCACGGTCACCGGCACGAAGACCCAGCTCACCGAGAGATTCTCCTCGAAGCTCGCCGCCGGCGGCGCGGGCTGAGCAACGGCGCCAGGAGCGCCCCAGGCGAGGGCGCACGCCAGGCCGGCTGCCGCCAGGCGCGCGCGGCGAGGCGCGGCGGGCCGCTGCTCGGCGCTTCGGGCCTCGGCGCTTCGGGCCGCGAAGCCTCGGGAGTGTGGGGTGCCGTCTCTCATAGCTTTTCGACTATATATCACCCGCTCCGCTTCGCCCGTCCTCCGGCCTTGCCGCCGCCTCGGCCTCCCCGGCGATCTGCTCCGCCAGGCGCTCGACGCGGAATCGAGAGCGGAAGCGGCGCTCTTCGCCGCTGTGCGGGTCCTCAAAGCGCAGCTCCTCGGCCACCAGCCGCAGGGGCTCCTGCCAGCGGTCGGGGCCTCGGGGGCGCAGCTCCGGGTAGAGCGGATCGCCGACGAGCGGCCAGCCGAGATGGGCCATGTGCAGGCGCAGCTGGTGGGTTTTGCCGGTGATCGGGCGCAGCTCGAAGAGCGCGCGGGCGGGCGATGAGGCGCCAAACCGGCCCAGCAGGCGCACCCGGGTCTCGGAATTCGCCTCGCCGTCCTCTCGCTGGCGCATGCGGAAGAAGGGCGTGCCCTTTTCGATCCGGGTGCGCACGGTCCAGCTGCCCGCCTCGAGCCCGCCTGCTCCGTCGCTCTCAGCGTCGACGGCGGCCATGGCCCCGTAGCGCTTCTCGACCCTGCGACGCGCGAAGAGCTCGCCGTAGACGCCCCGATCGGCCGGCTGACGAGCGAATAGAACGAGCCCCGAGGTCAGGCGATCGAGGCGGTGGAGAGGCACGCATTCGGCGCACCCCGGCAGGCCGCGCAGGCGCTCCAGGAGGCACTCGCGCACGAAGGGCCCGCCGGGCGTGACCGGCAGAAAAGGCGGCTTGTCGACCACCACCAGCCTCTCGTCGAGGTGCAGCACGGTCTCGCGGAAGGGGACGACCGGCTCCTCGCCCGCCGCGACTTCGCGGAAGTAGAGCACCCGGCGCCCCGCCGCGTAGGCCAGCTCAGGGGTGACCGCCTCCGCCGCCCGGGAGCCCTGGGCGTCGAGGGTCACCGCTCCGCGGTCGATGCGCTCCCGCCACACGGATCGCGGCACCCGCGGGAAGCGCAGAGCGAGCCACTCGAGCACCGTAGCCGGCGGTGAGCCTCGAAAGCTCGAGACCTCCGGCATGGTGACCCGGCTAGGGCGGCTCGAGCGGCTGGAGGAGGAATCGTTCATCGGGGAGGCGCGCAGGCTTTCTCGAGCCGTAAATCCCAGCCTTTGGATGTTCAGCCTGGCTCCTGAGCCTCGACTTCGCGGCTTGGAGGCCCGGCCTTTGAGACGGCGCTAGATCGTGGGACAATCGCCGCCATTATCTTCTGATTCTCTCAGCCGCCGGTTCCCGGCGGCAGCTTCTCTGAGATTTCGCGAGCCGGCTGCGAGGCCCCGAGCCTCGAAGTCCAACTTGGCCCTTTGGGACCACTGCGCACCCTCCGCGCCGGAGACGTCGCTCGTGGATCCCTCACTCCCCCAAAGAGAGAGAAGACCATGTCCCGACAAGCCGAGAATGCCGCGGGTGCCTTCAGCCACCTCAACCGGGCCGACTGGAACGGGCTCGAGACTCAGGAGATGCGCCGGCTGGGCACCATCCTGGCAACCCAGAGCGAGGTTCTCGCCATGGTCGCGCGCGGTGAGCCCCTCGGCGAGGTTCTCGCCGCCCTCTGCAGGCTGGTCGAGTTCGAGTTCCCCGGCGCCCTGTGCTCCATCCTGCTGGTCCAGGGCAAGCGGCTCGCCCTCGGCGCCGGCCCCAGCCTGCCGGAAGACTACGCCTGCGGCATGGACGGCATCGAGATCGGCGAGGGCATGGGACCGTGCGGCACCTCGGCTTTTCGGCGGGAGCCGGCGATCTTCGGCGATATTGAGTCGTCGGACATGCTGCAGCAATTTCGCGAGTTCATGCTCGAGCACGGCGTCAAGGCGTGCTGGTCCGTGCCGTTTTTCAACGCCAAGAAGACCGTCCTCGGCACCTTTGCCATCTCGCTTCCGGATCCTCTCGAGCCCGAGGCTCACCAGCTCAAGATGCTCAACACGGCCGGCGCGCTGGCCGGCCTGGCGATCAGCCGCGAGCGGGCCGACGAGGAGCGGCAGCGGATTCAGAAAGACTTTATGCACCGCCAGAAGCTCGAGAGCCTCGGCGTGATGGCCGGCGGCATCGCTCACGACTTCAACAATTTGCTCACCGCCATCGTCGGCAGCCTCTCGATGCTCGATCTGGAGTCCGGGCTCAGCGAGAAATCTCGTCGACGCATCGAGCTGGCCAAGAAGGCGTCGGCGGCCGCCACCGACCTGACCACCGAAATGCTCACCTACTCGGGTCTCGCCTCGGTGAAGCTCGGCGAGGTCGACCTCGCCGGCGAGGTGCGGCGGGTCCTCGAGGTGATCGATCCGGCCCAGGGCCTCGAGGGACCGCGCTTCGCCACCGATCTGGAGGAAGGCCCCTTCCGCCTCCACGGCGACGCCACCCAGCTGCGCCAGGTGGTGCAGAACATGGTGCAGAACGCGGTGGACGCCACCACCGGCAGAGGCGACTGCGTCACGGTCTGGCTGCGCCGAGAGACCCTGCACAGGGGCGGCGAGCGCGTCGACCACTCGGCGGCGCCGGTGCCGGCCGGTCGCTATCTGGTGCTGGGAGTTCAGGACAACGGCCAGGGCATCGAGCCCGAGAAGCTGGGCAGCATCTTCGACCCCTTCTTCACCTCCAAGCGCTCGGGGCGGGGCCTCGGCCTGGCGATGGTGCTCGGCGGCACGCGCGCCCACGAGGGCTATCTGCACGTCGATTCGGCGGTCGGCGAGGGCACCACCATCCAGGTCCTTTTCCCCGACCCTGGCCTGCCGGCCGAGTCGCCGGCGGCCCGGATGCCCGAGGACGTCGAGCTGCCGGCCGCGCAGCCCGCGGCGTTAGAGGCCCTGCTGGTGGAGGACGAGTGGTCGATCCGCGAGCTGACGGAGGATATTCTGGCCAGCGAAGGCTGGCGGGTGCACAGCGCGGTCGACGGCGCTGAGAGGCTCATCCATCAACAACAGTCGCGGTCGAGCCAGTAGAGCCCGCCCAATGGAAACACGCTGTTGCTCTCCACCCGACAAACGCTCAACGGATCGATCGAGAAGACGGCCGAGGGAAAGCAGCTCGACCAACCGTGCGAAGTCGTCGGGCGATGGCGGTGACGACAAACGCCGCGCGCCGAACATGAGATTGCCGCGCACATTCAAATGCCGAACCAGCCGAGCGTCTTGGAAGACGTAACCCAGCTCGCGATCGTGCGGCGGACGGAAAACGCCAGTGGCATCATCCTGCCATATGTCATCGCCGATCGACACACAGCCCTTGAGCCGCGTCAGCCCGGCAACACATCTCAGAAGCGATGTTTTCCCACTTCCCGACGGCCCGA
>JBCCLG010000333.1:0-6302 GCA_039027015.1 Acidobacteriota bacterium
CTCCTACATCGCCAAGCGGATGGACGGACAGCTGCCCAGGCTGTTCAGGCACTTCCCGCGCCAGCCTTACGGCGTTGAGCCCGTACCCGACTACCTCGCGCCCAAGTACACCCCGGGCCGCTACGTGCCGGCGCCCCTGGACTCAACCCGCGGCGGCACCTATTGGGTGAACACCTACGCGCCCGAGACGCGGCCGCTTTACGCCCTCGAGGCCCTCTCCCTGCACGAGGCCGTTCCCGGGCATCACTTCCAAATAGCCCTGGCGCAGGAGCTGGAGCTCCCTGAATTTCGGCGTCAGCTCTACATTTCTGCCTTCGGCGAAGGCTGGGGTCTGTACTCGGAGCGGCTTGGGCTTGAGGTGGGCTTTTACACCGATCCCTACAGCAACTTCGGCCGTCTGACCTACGAGATGTGGCGCGCCTGCCGGCTGGTGGTCGACACCGGACTCCACGCCCTCGGCTGGAGTCGCCAGGAAGCCCTGGACTACCTCGCCTCCAACACCGCCCTCTCGCTGCACGAGGTCACCACCGAAATCGACCGCTATATCTCGTGGCCCGGGCAGGCTCTCTCGTACAAAATTGGCGAGATCAAGATTCTCGAGCTTCGAGCGCGGGCCGAGAAGGCCCACGGGGACTCCTTCGATCTGAGGGCCTTTCACGATCAGCTGCTGGCCCATGGCGCGCTGCCCCTGCCGGTGCTCGAAGCCGAGGTAGACCGCTGGATCGCCGCCGCCATGCCGCCCGGCGAAGGCGCCGCTGATTGATTAAAGAGTCACTCGGCGGGCGGTGAAGACCATGCTCGGGAAGACGGTGATCTCGAGGGCGAGCGCGCGATCCTCGCCGTCGCGCGTTTCGACCTGGACCTCCCAGCCCTCCGTTAAATCGAAGAAGGAGTTGCCGTCCCGGGCGTAGAGGCGGCTCTCGCCTCCGAAGAGGCTCAGCACCAGCTCGCCGTCCTGCACCTCGAGCACCGCTCGATGCCCGGCGGCCTCGGCCAGCTCGAAGGTGCCGGCCATGGAATCGAGGGCCGGGGTCTCGAGAGCCGCCGCTTCGCGCACCTCGGCCTGGAAGGTCGGCCAGTTGTAGATCTCGGCAAGTCCGGCCAGCACCTCTCGAATCAGGGGCGTTGCGCCGTCGCCATTGGCCATGATGACGGCGCCGTGGCCGCTGGAGATGAAGCCCACCACGAAGGCGCGGTAGCCCTCACCGGCCCCCGCATGGGCGAACCACGAGGAGTGTCCGTCGCCGCCGAGCTTGGGGCCAATGCCCCAGTTGCCCGGATCCTGGGCGACCACCATGCCGCGCGCCGTGGTTTTGTGCAGCCTCCGTGCCGGCTTTCCGGCGTAGGCCTTCTGCAGGTCGACGATCCAGCTGGCGATATCCCGCGGCGTGGTCCACAGGCCGGCGGCGGCCAGCTCGGGGTAGACCTTCCAGCCCTCGGGCACCGGGCTACCGTCCTTCAGGTGCCCCCGCGCCGCGGCCTCCGGCGCGCGGGGCTCGAGAAACGACGTGTTTTTCATCTCGAGCGGCTCGAAGATCTCTTCGCGGGCCAAATCGTTGAAGGAGCGCCCTGAGGCCAGCTCGAGGGTCTTTTCCACCAGCTGATAGCCGCCCCCGGAATAGCGCCAGAGGGTTCCCGGGCGCTCGACCTGCGCCACCGGCGCGCTGTTGGCCGGGCCGCTGCCTTGCAGGATCTGGTCGAGGGTCGGCAGCTCTTGGCCTCGTTCGTAGCCGGCGAAAGCGGCCGGCGCGAAGCCGCCGGTATGGCTCAGCAGCTCGCGCAGGGTGACGGGATACTCCACGGAGTCCCGCAGCTGGGGGAATTGGCTGACCAAATCGCGGTCGAGGTCGAGATCCCGCTGGCGCGCCAGGCGCAGGGCGACGGTGGCGGCCATCAATTTGCTCAGCGAGCCCGCCTGGAACGCGGAGTCGGGTGTGGGAGCCTCCTCGACGCTCAGGCGGCTCCAGGTTTTTGCGAAGCGCAGCTCGCCGCCGTCGACCACCGCGATGGAGATCGACGGCACCCGGTAGTGATCGAGCCTCTCGACGAGCGGCGCGCCCACCGGCGGGACGTCGGAGCCGACGGTGATCGGAGGGTAGACCGCCTGGAAGAGGTCCATCGCCTCAAGCTCCGGCGCGGTGTCGGGCGGGGGAGGGATCAGCGGCGGCTGATCGCAGCCGAGCGCCGCGAGCGCGACCCCCAGCGCCGCCGCGAGTCTCGGGCGCACCCGGGTTAGGATCGAAGGCAGAATGGAGATCATGTTCAAAATCAAAACCGCCAGGGTGTTGTGGGGCGTCCTCTGGGCCGCTGCGATGGCCGCTGGCGGGGCCCCGGAGATCCGAGCCGAGGACTCGGTCATCGTCCTTGAAATCGGCAAAGTCGGAGGCGAGGCGGGTCTGTTCGAGGTGGATCGAGTGCTCGAGGGGCCGCCGTCGGGCGAGAAACGCTGGCTTGAGATCCCCGGCTTCGCCCCGCGGGTGGGGGTGATGGTGGGATTGCTCGACGCCGAGCAGCAGGTGGTGGAGGTTCATCTCTTCGCATCGGAGGAGGAGGCCGCCGCCCAGCTGCTGGTCGAACCCGACGTCCGGGGCTTTGCCGAGATGGGGGAGGGCGTGACCCTGGCCGTGGCGCTGCGCTCCGTGCGGAGGGAAGGCGAAACGCCTCAAGGCGGCTGACGCCTCAGTCGTGCCTCTCGTACCAGGCCACGAGATATTCGAGCAGCTTGAGCCTTTCGGCGGACGGCCACGGCAGAAAGCGCACGCCGCCGGTAGCGCTGATTTGGTGACGCACCTCGGCCGGCAGCCTCGAGAACTCGATCGAGTCGTTGAGCTTGAAGCTCAGCAGAACCTCCGTGCCTTCCTCCATCTCCGGCGGGAGCACCAGGCCCAATCCGTTGGCGTTCAGGTCGATGGCGTCGACCACCCACGGCTTATCCGCCAAATCCGGCGCGTCGATGGCGACCAGGACGCCGTGGATGTTGCGTCGCTGCCGGCGCGGCGGCGAGTTGGTGTCAGTCATGGCAGGCTCTCCAGAAAGCTGTCTTCGAAGCGGTCTTTGAAGGCGGCAATCCTATCCCGAACGGCCGGATTCGAGGCTCAACTTCCCGGGGCTCTCGGCCGAGCCGGCAGAGCCCCGCGTGCTATGCTGCGCAAAGTTCCAAGTTTGGCCGCGCAGCCGCGCTTCCTCCGATCCTTCCCGGGAGATCCCGTTCATGGGCCTGCCTCAACTCACCCTCGGCATCGAGGAGGAGTATCAGATCATCGACCCCGAGACCCGGGAGTTGAAGTCCTATGTCCAGGAGTTTCTCGAGGAGGGAAGACTCGTTCTCCAGGATCAGATCAAGCCCGAATTTCTGCAGTCGCAGGTCGAGGTCGGCAGCCATATTTGCCGGAATATTCAGGAGGTGCGCTCCGAGGTCGTGCGGCTGCGGCGTTCGATCTGCAAGCTGGCCGAGGCCAAAGGGGTGCAGGTGGCGGCCGCCTCCACGCACCCGATCTCCACCTGGGAAGAGCAGCAGGCCAATAAGGGAGAGCGCTACACCGAGCTGACGACCAATATGGCGCAGCTCGCCCGTCGCATGCTCATCTTCGGCATGCACGTCCACGTGGGCATAGAAGACCGCGAGATGATGATCGACGTGATGAATCAGGCGCGTTATTTCGTGCCCCATCTCCTGGCCTTCACCACCAGCTCGCCCTTCTGGCAGGGCCGCAACACCGGCCTCAAGTCCTATCGGACGGTCATCTTCGAGAGCCTGCCGCGCACCGGGCTGCCGCCGAGCATGAAGTCATGGGCCGATTACGAGGGCTTCGTCGACACCCTGATCCGCACCCGCTGCATCGATGAGCCGACCAAAATTTGGTGGGACATAAGGCCCCATCCGAAATTTCCGACCCTCGAGTTCAGGGTCTGCGATATCTGTACCCGCGTCGACGAGGCGGTCTGCATGGCCGCTTTGGTCCAGGCCATCGTCGCCAAGCTGATCAAGCTGCGGATGAGCAATCAGAGCTGGCGCCCGTACCGCCATCATCTGGTGACCGAGAATAAGTGGCGCGCGGTGCGCTACGGCACCGACGGGCAGCTGATCGATTTTGGCAAGCGGGAGGAGGTTCCTTTCCGCTTTCTGGCGCGCGAGCTGCTGGATGTGGTCGACGACGTGGTCGACGAACTCGGCTCGCGCCGCGAGATCGAGTACCTCAACACCATCCTCGAACAGGGCACGAGCGCCGATCGGCAGCTGGAGGTCTTTCGCAAGCGCGGTTCCCTCGAGGCCGTGGTCGACCACCTGGTGGAGGAAACCCGAGAGGGCTGCTTCGAGGCCTGAGGGCGGGGCGAGCGGAATCCGAGATGGCGAGCGATCGGGAGAGTCGAGGCCGCGCCCTGGGGCCGGAGGAGTCTGGACGCGATTCCAGCGACAAGGCGGCCTCGCGCTGGGAGCTGGTGCGGCTGTGGGGCCCGATCGCGCTTTTGGCCATCGCAGCCTTCGCCTACACCTTCACTCGCCTCGAGCCGCCGGCGCCGCGTCAGCTGACCCTGGCCACGGGCGGCCAGGGCGGGGCCTACTTCGGCTACGGCCAGGCCTACGGGGAGCACCTAGCGCGCTTCGGATTTGAGCTCGAGGTGCTCGAGACCGCGGGTTCGGTCGAGAATCTCGCGCTGCTCGAAGCCGGTGAGGTAGACCTTGCCCTGCTGCAGGGCGGCGTGACCGACCCCGAGACCAGCCCCGATCTCGAGGTGCTCGGGAGCCTCTTCTTCGAGCCCTTTTGGGTCTTCTATCGCGCGGACGCTGTCGTCGAGAGGCTGACCGACCTGAGCGGTAAGCGGCTCGCGATCGGGCCTGAAGGGAGCGGCACCCGCGTTCTGGCCAAGCCGCTTCTTGCCGATAACGACGTGGACGAGGGCAACACCACGCTGCTGCCCCTCGCTGGCGCGCAGGCTGCACAGGCGCTCGAGGCGGGAGAGGTCGACGCCGTCTTCTTCGTCGCCTCCGCCGAGGCGAGCTATGTGGAGCGCCTTCTGGGAGCTGAGGGCATCGAGCTGCTTTCCTTGCGCAGGTATCGCGCCTATAAGGTGCGGCATCCCTTTCTGTCGCCGGTAATCCTCGGCGAAGGGGTCATCGACCTCGACGACAACCTGCCGCCGCGCGACGTCCAGATGGTCGCCGCGGCCTCGACTCTGGCGGCGCGCAAGAATCTGCATCACGCCCTGGTGCCGGTGCTCGTGGAGGCCATGGAGAACGTTCATGGCGGGCCCGACCTCTTCAGCGAGGCCGGACGCTTTCCCTCCCATCTCCTCAGCCAGCTGCCGGTCAAGCAAGAGGCGGCGCACTACCTCGAAAACGGGCCCTCTTTTCTCTACCGGATCCTCCCGTATCGCACCGCGACCACCGTCGATCGGCTCAAGATCCTGCTGCTGCCGTTCATTCCGCTTCTTCTGGTGGTCTTCAAGATGGCTCCTCCGGTCTACCGGTGGCGCATTCGCTCGCGCATCTATCGCTGGTACGAGGATCTCCGGGAGCTGGACTCCATGCTGCTTGCCAGCCCGTCGACCCCCGAGGTGCGAAGAGCTCTGCACAGGCTTGACGACCTGGAGAAGGAGATCACGGAGGTCACGGTGCCGCTCTCGTATATGGACGAGTTCTACAACCTCAGAATGCACGTCAAGCTGATCGACCAGAAGCTCCTCGATCTCCTGGTTGCCACCCGCAAGGGCGATTTAGCCGCGGATGCCGGCAACGCTGAAGTCAGCCCCGGCGATGGGGAGGCCCCCGGGGCGTGACTCGCTGTGCGGGCTTCGAGAGGCGCCTCTCGCCGGTTCTCGGCGCGCTCTTGGTAGCGGGCTCGATGGCGCTTTTTCCAGCGCAGCTCGCTGCCCAAAGCGGCGGCGGATCAACGTCTGGCGACCTGGAGAACGGGGGACTCAAGGACCTCGCCCGCAAAACCAGCCCCTCCGTCGCCCTGCTCAGGATCTACGACCGCGCCGGCCGCACGGTGGGGGCGGGTACGGGCTTCGTGGTCGGCGAGGGCGTTCTGGCCACCAACCACCACGTGATCGACGGCGCCGCCGCCGTGGGCGCGATCTTTCCGGAGCGCCAGGAGCTGTCGCTCACCGAGGTGCTGGCCGAAGACCCGGCCAACGACCTGGCGCTTCTCTCCCTGCCGGGTTCGTCTGAACCCCTGCCGCTTTTCCGCGGGAGCCGCGTGGAGCCGGGGGAGAGCGTCGTGGTTATCGGCAATCCCGAAGGACTCTCGGGAACGGTCTCGACAGGGATCGTTTCGGCGATCCGCGAGAACGGGCTCGAC
>JBCCLG010000334.1:0-6295 GCA_039027015.1 Acidobacteriota bacterium
GAAGGCGAAGGTCTGCACCCGTGTATCGAAGGGAAACGAAGGAACGCCCGGCACAGGCTCGCCCGTTTCGAAGTCGATGGCCTGCAACGCCAGGCTCGGCGGGGCGATGATGCCGAAGCCCTCGAGAACCCAAAGTCGGCCCTGGGAGTCGAATTTGGCCTCGAGCAAGAAGCCGAGCCTCGAGAGGGGCCTCGCCAGCTTGAGAGCGCCCGTCGCCGGACTGACCGTGTAGAGACCGCGCGGAAGCTCAGCCGAGCCTGGAAACGCCATGAACAAAGCGCCATCGAAGAAGTCGAAACCGCCGGGAAAGCTCACCGAAGCTCCGGGAAGGTCCGCGAAACCGAGAGGCGAAAGATCCTCGACCTCCTGACTCTCGAGGTTCAGGAGCTGGGTCTCGATCGGGCCGTCGAGCTCTCGGCTCTTGAAAGAGTAGACGTAGCCCTCGGAGACCGAGACCAAGGAGCCCCCCTCGAGGCGCCCCGTGCCGCCGCCGCCGTTAGGCGGGTCGTCGAGCACGGCCTCGATCGAGGCGTCTTCTGGATCGAGCCTGTAGAGAGAGCCGCTGGAGCTGAGAGCCAGCAGGGTGTCTCGGTCGAGAAAGGTCAAACCGATGATGTCGAGCCCCGTTGGACCGATCCTGCGGATCGACCCCGCCTCGGTGTTCAGCACGAGAAGATCTTCTGATTCAGTGAAGAAGAGATCGTCCGCCAGGGCGGGCGAGGCCATGACGGCGACCAGCAGGCAGAGGCTCCACGCCGCTGCCGCCTGTGGGGAGCGACCGGAGTGAATGGCTCTTGGCGACATCAGGTTGCCTCCCGAAGACAGGTCTCGCCGCGGATTGCGTGGCTGCGCGGTACGGCCAGCCTGAACCGGCCGCCCGCGCTTCGAAACGGGGTCGTCATGCGCGAAATCTCCAGGATATGAGAAGAGAAGCCGGCCCAGGAGCCGGCTTTAAAGGTGGAGGCGAAGCTCAAGGGGAGCACTCGAAGGCTTCGGTATCGAGCACCGTCATCGCCTCCTGGCCCAGGGGGTTCTCGTAGGTCCGGCTCTCCCCCGTTACCTGATCGGTTACCGTCACCGTGAACTCCACGTTGGTGGTGGCCGAGAGGAAGACCCAATTCATGCCGTTGTTCTCGCAGCCGTCTAAAACCTTGACCATCAGCTCCCAATTGTCCGCCGCGAAGAACCAGAACAGGCTCGTGTTGTCGCTCGCCCCGGGAACGACCCGGCCGTCGCCCTCCAGGCCCGCGAAGTCGCGAAAGCGAACCTCGGCGGTGTAGCGGCCCTCGAGGAAGCATTTGCGCGTCGCGGTCTCGACGCAGCCAAGATCCGCCAAGGGACGGATGGCGAGGGAGCGGACGTCCGAGCCCAGGTTGAAAACGCGCGGCTCCAGCAAAATCTGGCCGGTTTCGGGATTGACGCGAAAAATGCGGGTTGAGGGAGGCGCCACCAGTCCAGGAAAATCGAGCACCCACAAACTTCCTTGGGAGCCCTCAGCGAAGCTCTGCAGCAGATTGTTTCTCCAGGTCACGGCGAGGTCGAGAAGACCGGTGACGGGGCTGAGCGAAAAGATGCCGCGCACGGCTGGATCCGTCGTCTCGCCCGCTACCACCAAGGCCTCGTCAATGAAGCCAAGGCCAAAGGAGAACCTGAGGCTCACGCCGGTGGACTCCGCGAGATTCACGAACCCGAGGTCCTCCACTTCGAGGGTTTCGAGGTTCAAAAGCTCGAGCCGAGGCGGCTCCTGGGATCGCCGCGTGAGGATGTAGACGTTGCCGCCCGGAGCCGCGGCCAGGGAGCCTTGGAAAAGGGCTTCCTGGTCCGCCGGCGCGGCCAGCAGCAGCTCACCGGTGGCGTCCTCGGGATCGATGAGATGCAGCGAGCCGTCCGAGGTGACCGCCAGGAGGCGATCGCGATCGAGGAAGGTCAGGCCCTGAACCCTGAGATCCGTGGGGCCGACAGTGGTCCTCTGCCCCGTTTCGGTGTCGAGCTTTTTAAGCTCACCGCGCTCTACGACGAAGATCTCGTCGGCCGCGGCGGGCGAAGCGAGGCCGACCGTGAGGAGGGCGGCCGCGAGAGCCGGAACCGCCGCCTTCGCCCGGCCGCGAATCGCTCGGGTCGAGAAGACCATCAGGAGCCCTCCCCGGAGCCGTCGCCGCAGGGAAAGGCGGCCGTGTCGAGCTGGGGATCGAAAACCTCGCCCAGGCCGTTGAAGTAGGTCCGCACCGCCCCCGTCTCGAGGTCCGTCACCTCCAAGAGAACCTCCACGTTGGTCGTGCCCGCCACGAAAACCCAATAGTTTTCGTTGTTGGCGCAGCCGTCTAAAACCTTCAGCAGCAGCTCGCGGTTGTCCGCATCGAAGAAGGTGTACTGGCCCGCCGTGTCCGAGCGCACGGAAACCGTGGACGCCGGCGTCCTCGTGCCTGGGTCCGTCATGAACGGCCGGAAGCTCGCTCTCGCCTGAAAGCGCCCGTCCTGAAAGCAGAGGGTGTTGATGTCGCGGGCGCAGGCGGTCGGCGCGGGGCGAAAGGCGATCGCCCGGGGCCCGAGTCCGAAGGGAAAGCTGTAGACCGGGGCCACCCGCGTTCCGGGAGCCTCGTCGGCCACCAGCTGCAGGCCGGGACGCCCGTCGGTCTGGTCGCTCAAGAGCCAGGAGAGGGAGGTCTCCGTGTCGAGCACGAAATCCGAGGCGCTGAATCTGGTGAAGGTGAAACCCCTCTGCACCTGGAGGGTGAGGAGATCGACAAACCAGAAGGTGTCGTCGTCAAAGAGCATGAGCCCGCCGCCGCCGTCTGAGACCAGGCGGTAGGCCTCGAGGGCTTCGCCGTCGGCCCGGGTGAGGGTGCCGAGGGAAGAGTCCTGCTGGGTCTCGAGGTTACGAATCAGCAGCTCGAGGGCGCCGCTCCCGAGGTCGAGGCGCAGGAGGTAGAGCGTTCCGTCAGGCGCGAAGGCGAGGTCGCGGTAGCGGTAGCGTCCGCTGGTCTCCGCGGGAAAGACCTCGGTGGAGGCCGCCGACGGGATCTCCAGCTCAAAGAGCCGGCCGTCGGCGGCCATGCCGTAGAGCTGGGCTCCGGTGCGGAAGTCGAGGGCCGCGAGGCGGGTCGGCAGGTCGCCGAGGCGGGCCATGGATTGGGTGGCCGTGCCGTAGAGCCAGAGGCCGCCGCGGGCGTCGGCGGCCACAATCTCGCCGGCCGCGAGAGGCGAGGCTAGGGGCAGCGCTATGAGGGCAGGGAGCAGGCGGCGGACCGCTCGCCGGGCGAACGAAGTCTTCATCAGCAGAACCTCCAGGGGAGCTTTGAACCGGGACAGCCGCGAACTTAATGCCTCTAAAGCATAAAATCAAGGCCGCCTGCCGATAATCCGCCGAGAAACGCGCCGAGTGTCCCCGGCTTCTGAGCTAACCGCCCTCTCGGTCCCCGCTCTCCTGAGGGAACACAATTTCGTAGATCGGCATCTCGTTCTGGGCGATCAGCCGGTCGATCTCCTCGGATCTGGTGAGATAGAGCGCGTTCAGCCTGCCCTCGAGACCCGGCATGGGTATGGACACAAAGCGCGCGTCGCGACCCAGGCTCTTCCAGCCGACCACCGGCCGCACCAGCGAGGCCACGTCCTCGATCTTGATGAAACCGCTCTTCTGAGGCAGGGCGTTAAAGGACGGCTGGCCGACCACGAAGTGCACGCCGCGCTCCTGCAGATAGGCGAGGGGCGCTAGCCTCAGATGGCCGGGCCGCGGCCTGACGAGGGCGCCGTGGCGCGCGACCCAGGGATCGACGAGGCCGTGCATGTCGATGAGAGGCAGGTTCGAAAAATATCCGATGGCGCCGATCGGCGTGGCGGCGATCACGACCGGCTCATCGGCCTGGCCGAAGAAATGGCGCAGCGCTCGCCCGACATCGCTCCAGTCGAAGGACGGATCGTCGACCTGCTTGGCCATGCTGGAGGTCGCCAGCACGGTGCCGAAAGATCGGTAGCTCGAGGCGTGCACCGCGGACGCGACGGGCAGGATCGCCAGCAGCGCGAGGCTCAGCACCCGCCGGCGCGGCAGGACGGTGAACACCCCATGAACCAGGGAGACCGCGAAGAGCGGCAGCACCGGCATCAGCAGCCTGAACTCCATGAAGCCGCCGCCGACCTTCACCATGTAGGCGCACCAGGAAAGAACCGCGACGACCAGCAGCGTTTGGGACTTCTCAAGCCGCCGCAGGCTGATCGCCGCTCCGATCAGCCAGAGAGGCAGGAGCGGCAGAAGAAAGTACTGGCGAGCGAAGAGGCCGAGAAAGGCGAGCCCGTAGTGGTGCATAGAAACGCCCGTCGCCTTGGCGTAGAAGGTGTTGGGCAGGAGGTCGCCGTAAAAGGCGGCCTTGTAGAAGAGCCAGATCAGGATCAGCAGCAGCCCCGGGATCGACAGGGCGGCGAGGCCCGCGAAGCGCCGACGCGCCGACGGCAGGCGCCCCACCGAGACGAGGGCCGCCGACGACGCAAGGCCCACCGGCAGAGCCGAGTCGAGACGCAGCAAAACCGCCGCCGTCGCCAGCAGACCCAGGGCGAGAAGCGCACCGAGAGACGGGGGACGGCCGGACTCTAGAAAGCCGCAGGCGAGGGCGAAGCAGAGGGTGATGAGGGCGGCCTGGGTCGAGGTCTCGAGCCCGCCGGTGGCGAAGCGCACGAACGAATAGTGAGTGGCGAGCAGCGCGGGCGCGCACAGCGCCTTCACCGGATCGGCCAGGGCGAGGCTGGCGAGCCGGTGGCTCGCCACCAGGGCCACCGAGAACGACAGCACGCCGAGCACCTGAGAAGACGTCTCTAAGTCGGCGCCGCCGAAGGCTCGCAGGCAGCCCAAAATCCACGTCCACAGGAAGTTGGTGTAGCCCTCCACCCGCTCGCCGAGGTTGAAAACCAGCCCGTGACCGGACGCCCAATTTTCCGCGTAGCGAAAGGAAATGTAGGCGTCGTCCATCAAGAATCGCTGGTTCCAGGCGACCAGCGCGGCGCAGGGCACCAGCAGGGCCAGCCAAATCCTGGGCCCCACCGACGCCGCGGAGGCGAAAAGTCCGCTGCCCCGCGCCTCGCCCTCGGCGCCGCCCCTCGGGGGCTCCGAGCCCGAGACTCGGTCGTCCATCCCTTGATTGCCGGACTGATTCATGGTCATGGATTCACGGTTGCCGGTGCTTGCGCTAAGGCCGGCGGAGCCGCTCCCGAGGAGCGCTACCAATCGCGGGCCCGGAGGCGGCAGCCTGCAGAACTCGCCGAGTTTTTGCAAGGCCCGATGAGAATCACGCTTAATGTTTCTGAAAGTTTGAGAATTTTCGGAAGCCTGCGCAGAGTGCCGAATCGCCCTGTTCGCTTCCGAACGATCTCGCCACAAACTCTCCAGGGGGCCATCGCCCGAAGAGACAAAGACCAGCGATATCCGTTAAATGCTTCGTTGACATGAAACCTTGGCAGGCAGATACTGTAACTACATCAGATCCTTAAACAGTCGAGATGAATGCGAGGCTTCTTCGCCTGAGACTCGACGCTACTGGAGGGATTAATAGTTTCTTTTTCCTGATGCTTTTTTAATGAGGAGATAGATAATGCAGAAAAAGCAGAAGAGCGTGGAATTGGACAGCCAAGCTCTCGCAAACGAGCAGGAATCGGGGGTCTCAAGACGAGACGTCCTCAAGGCGAGCGCCGGCGCAGCGGCAATCGCCGGGGCCGGTTCCCTTTTTCCTTCTGAAGCCCTGGCCATGGGCTCGGGAGTGCATCCGGTCTTCGGACTGAGCCGGGTCGACCGGCGCGAAATGGCCTTCAAGCTGCGCTGCGACACCGCGGCGTTTTACGTCAACCTGCCCAACTCCGTCAGCGGGCCCGACGTTCAGCCGGTGAGCGGCGACGAAGGCCTGTATGACGACTTTCGGGGCAGCTTCTCGAAGACGCTGAGGCACAACGGTGTCGGCGAGGTCAACGTCAACTCGTACAACGCCTATTTGAACGCTCTCGACACCGGCGACCCGCTCGATTTCGAGAATATTCCGGTGGGCGCGGCCAACAACCCCGATCGGGTTCGGCTGGTCAGTCCGCAGGCCGCGTACGCCTACGAGATGTTCGGCGTCGACGGCAACGATCCGCGGATGGACGCCGCTCCGGCGTTCGCCAGCGCCGAGACGGCGGCCGAGATGGGCGAGCTCTACTGGTACGCCTTGACCCGCGACATCCCGTTTACCGACTACGGGGCTTCGCAGAGGATCGAGGAGGCGGTCAAAGACCTGAACAACTTCTCGCGCTCGGACATCTTCCCGAACGTGGGCGGCTC
>JBCCLG010000335.1:0-6282 GCA_039027015.1 Acidobacteriota bacterium
GCCGCCTCGACCCGCTCCGGATCGATCTCGACGCCGAGAAACGGCAGGTCGGGAGCGAGCCGACGCCACCGCCGGGCGCTCTCGAGGGTGGTGTGGGGCTCGGCGCCGAAGCCGAGATCGACGCAGAGCGCGCCCGAAAAGCCGGCGCCGCGGCGGCGCAGCAGCCCCGGATCGTAGAGCGCGATCAGGGTGTCGACCGCGCGCAGCCGATGGCGCGCCGTCTTGCCGCGGGTTGCCTGTCCCTCGGGGCGCTTTGAGACCGCCAGCGGATGCCTCGGCAACGGCGGTCCTCGTTCGGGCGGGGGTCAGTCTTTGAGGACGAAGGAAACCTTGAGGTTGACCCGCCACTCGGTGACGTCGCCGTCTGACACCACCACCTTCTGCTCGTTGACCCAGGCGCCGGTGATGCCGTGGACGGTCTTGCTGGCGGTGGCGATGCCGGTGCGAACGGCGTCTTCGAAGCTCGTGGTGGAGGAAGAGTTGATCTCGATCACTTTGGCGACGCTCATGGCATTCTCCTGAGTCGTTGAGTCAAGACTGGGCGGCGAGGGAGACTTTCGAAAGTCTCGCCGCGCCGCGCATGGTGCAGGGTAACGGTCCCATTGTGCCACGGCCGCGGTGGGCCGTCCACGCGCCGGCCCGCCGCGGGCTCAGCTGACGCCGCGCGCCTCGAGGGCCCGGATCTCGGACGACCAGGCCTGGCGATCTTCCTCGGTGAGGTCCGAGTCCGGCAGCAGGCTGCGGCGGGTGCAGTTGAGCAGCGCCTGGAGGGTTTGATAGCGCCGGGTTTCGCCGATATCGGCGGGGATCATGTCGCGCACGACCTCGAGCACGGCCTCGATGTCGAGGCGGCTCTCGCTCTCGGCGGCCAGGGCGACCCGCGCCTTGATCTGCCCGCGCAGGGCGGCGAAGCCGGCCGCCGAATAGCCGGCGGTGGCGGCGTCCAGACGCTCGACGAACTCCTTCTCGGGCCCCTCGACGGCGGCCGAGAGCACCCACTCGAGAAACGCCCGGCGGTCCTCCCCCTCGGGATCGAGCACCGGCAGAATCAGATCCCCCACCCGGCCCGGACGCCGGATGTCCGGCGAGAGCAGGTGAATGCGGGCGGTCATGAGCAGCCAGAAGACCCGACCCCGCATGCGCGGATCGGACATCATCTGCTGGATTTTGCCGGTCAGGCGGCGCTCGGTGGAGTGGGTGTTGGGGCCCACGCCGCCGAATTGCGTGTCCGCCTCGTCGACGAAGATCACCACCTTCGAGAGCGCCTCGAGCACCCGGCGCAGGCGCTCGAAAATGACGTCGGTTTGGCCGAACCACTGGCTGCGCAGGCCCTTGAGCACCAGCACCACCATGTCGAGCTCGGCGGCCACGGCCTCGAAGATGAACGTCTTGCCGCCGCCGATCGGGCCGGCCACCGCGGCTCCGGGCAGGGCGGCGGGGCCGGAGGTTTGAAAGCGCGGGATCAGCTCGCTGCGCAAAAAGCCCTTCAGATGCTCGAAGCCCACCACGTCGTCGAGGCGATGCTCGGGCTTCTTGATCTCCACCACGTCCTCGCCCAGCTGCGACTGGATGAACTCCTCCACCTTGGCCACCACGTGGTCGCGCTCGAGCTTCTCGCCGCCGTGGGCCGCGCCCTTGAGCAGCTGATCGAGAGCGTGGATCGACAGGCCCGCCGACAGCTCCGCGACCTCGCCCTCATCGCCCCACAGCTCGACGTCGACGTCGTGGCGCTTCTCGAACCAGCGCAGAAAGTGCTGACGGGCCGTGAAGTCCGGCGACGGCACCTCCACCTCGAGCAGCTGGGGCAGCCGGGAAATGCGGTGATGCACCATGCTGCGCGACTCGGCGAAGAGCACCACGGAGTCGGTGGCGTTGAGAAAACCCGGGTCTGAAAACCAGTCCTGGCAGATCGCCACCCGCCGCCGGTCGGCGTCTGAGAGCGAGGTGATCGGGCCCTCGGGCAGGGCCAGATCCGCGGCCTCGATGAGGATGATCAGATCCTCCGTGAGAGCCGGCTTGCCGCCCTCCATGTGGCGGGCGCACAGGCACAGCTGGCGCAGCATCTCGAAGGCGACGGTGGGGTTGCCGATCGCCTTGGTGAGATTCTCGTCAAAGGCCTCGCCGAGGCTCTCCAGCTCGCGGCCGAAGCCGCTGCCGCCGAGCATGCGGTCGATCGCCAGCTGGTCGCTGTCGCGCCCGGTGCGCCAGCGCAGCCACGCGTCGCGCATTTTTTCGCGGTCGCCCGAGGCGGCGAAGCGAATCGGCCCGTTGAGCTCATAGACCAGCAGCAGCTTGCCCGAGACCTGCCAGCTGGAGCGCAAAAAGTCCACCAGCGGCACGTAGGACCCGGGGCCCACCTGGCGCGCCGCGGGCACGAAGAAGAGGTCGTGAATATTGCCCGTGAGCAGCAGCGAGCGGGTCTGCCCTGAGTTCAGGACGCGACCCGCTCGGCGCAGGAATTCATAGTCTGGTTTCATGAGCGGCAGTCCGCCTCGTACCTTCGTGCAGGCGTTCGTCCAGCAGCGCGGCCGGACTCACTCCGGCAGCGAGGTCTTGTCGTCGGCCTCGGGCGTTGCGGGAACCGCCGAGGCCTCGTCGGCCAGGCCGATCAGGGCGTCGAACTCGCTCGAGGAGGCCGTGGTGCGCGCGTACTCGAGGAACTCCGCCTCCTGGCTGGCGGTGTCGGTGCCGGCCAGCTCGCGGGAAATCTGGGCCTCGGCCTTCACCTCGGTGCGCAGGTCGCGCAGGTTCTGCAGCTCCTCGGCGGAGCCGTCCTGGGCGATGCCGGTCAGGGCGTCGGCGATGTCCTTCTCCTGCTGGGCCGTAATGATGTCGGCCACGGCCTCGGAAGACTCCGTCTTAACCTTCTCCAGCTCCCGGCGCAGCGACTCGAGCTGCACCTTGTGGTCGGAGATCGTGCGCCGGTAGTCGGCGACGTCGGACTCGATCTCGATGATCCGCTGCTGCTTCTCGGCCAGCGTGGAAGAGAAGTCGTTGAACGCCACCAGGCAGCGCTTATAGTTCTCGTCGGCCTTGATCTCCTCGGCGCCCTTTCCGCTCGCCTTGAGCTTTTCGGTCACCTGTTTGGCCTTGGCCAGGGCGCCCGCCTTGAGGTTCTCGAGCTTGGCGATCTCCTCGCCCAGCTGCCGCACCACGGCAACCTTTTTCTGCTCCTGGGCGATGATCTGAGCCACCGCCTGCTTATATTGGTGGATGCGGGCGGTCTTCTCCCGGATCACCTCGTCGTATTTCGCGCGCACCACGCTCGGGTTGGTGTCGAGGGTGCGCCGAGCGGAATCGATCTGGCCGGTCAACATATAGCCCAGCGCTTTCAACCAGCGGCCGATGGCTCCAAACATCTTCGTCTCCTCGTAACTGACTAATCTCAGGGGGGATAGGTGGGTTCGTACTTCACAATCGGACGGTGGGGACGACCTCGAGGGGGCCTACTCGCGGGCCGCCTCGCGCTGCGCCTGGGCCGCGGCTTCTTCGAACTCGCTCACCCGTTCGACGCTGCCGACCCGGTCGTCGAGCCGCAGCAGCTCTTCGTACACCCGCCGGTCGACGTCGAAGGCGATGACGTCGCTCTCGAGCAGGCGGTTGTGCTGCGCCTCGAAGGCCTTTTCGATCTTCTCTATGGTGCTGTGCGTCTCTTCGAGGCGCGCCTTGGAGGCGTCGTCCAGATGGGGCTGCTTCGAGAGCTGGGTATAGCCCTCGACGATGCGCAGGGCCTTGGGCAGGTGCATCTCCAGAAACTCGGCGGCCAGGGAGAGGTTGGCCGGATCGCGCTTCAGGTGGGTCATGATGTCGCGCGTGACCTGGGCGATGCGGCGCAGGCGGGCTCGCATGGGGTTGCGCAGCTGGTCGCCGAAGTGGTCGAAGCGCGCCGCCTGGCGCCGGATATGGCGCACGGTCTCGTCGAGCTCTTTCTGGGTGATGCCGCCGGCCAGCTGCGCGGGCTTGGGACTGGGCAGCACCAGCCGCAGGCCGAGGTAGGCCGCCGCCGAGAGGCCGAGGGCCGGCAGGACGCCGGTGGCCAGCGAAGCGCCGATGAAGACGACGCCGGCAAGGCCGGCCGCCACCAGCTCGCGAGTCAACTTCTGCACGTCGTGGAGCCTCTCATCGTAGGTGCGCGGCGGGGAGGAAGGTTTTCTGAGGACCGGGCTGCGAAACGGGGGTCGGTGCCGCGAATCCTACCAGCAGCGCGGGGCCGCGGGCCGAGAGCGATGTGAGGCGCGCGGCGCCTTCTCGGGGACGGCCCGAATCTCGGGAACTCACGCTTCAACCTACGCGGCGCGGCGCGCCGTATTCTCACCGCCGCCTTCTCCCGCGCCCTCACTCCGCCAGCGACGCTAAGAGGGAGCGAATCGAGACGTCGAGGTCGCGCCGCTCGCGGTGCCGATCGACGGCGATGCCCACCAGGCGATCGACCAGCTGCGGGGTCTCGACGCCGGCGACTCGCCACAGCTTGGGGTACATCGAAATCGCGGTGAAGCCTGGCAGGGTGTTGATCTCGTTGATCTTGGGCCCCTCGGCGTCGAGCAGAAAGTCGACCCGCGCCAGGCCCGAACCGCCCACCGCCTCGAAGGCCTCCGCCGACAGGCGCCTCAGCTCGGCCTCGACGGCCGGCTCCAGCTCGGCGCGATGGATCAGCTGGGCGCCGTCCTCGAGGTATTTATCGGCGTAATCGTAGAACTCGCGGCCCGGCACGATCTCGCCGAGGCCAGAGGCCTCGATCGCGCCGCTCGGTCCGAGCACCGCGCACTCCAGCTCCCGGCCGTCGATGGCGGTCTCGATCAGCGCGGCCGAAGCGAAGGACAGGGCGGAGTCGAGGGCGGGGAGGATCTCCTCCCGGCTCGTCACCTTGCGCACGCCGACGCTCGAGCCGCCGATCGTCGGCTTGACGAAGAGGGGCAGGCCGAGGCGCAGGGCGCGCCCTGTGAGGGCGGCCTCCGCCTCGGGGTCGTCCAGGGTGGCGGCGCGCTGGCGCTTCGACACCGCCTCGTAATCGACCACCGGCAGGCCGGCGGCGGACAGAACGCGCTTGCACAGAAGCTTGTCCATACACACCGCCGAAGACGTCACGTCGGCGCCGACGTAGGGCACATCGAGCATTTCGAAAAGCCCCTGGAGGGTGCCGTCCTCGCCCCAGGTGCCGTGCACGATCGGGAAGGCGGCGTCGATCTCTGCGCTCGCCAGAACGGCGAGGCTGGCGCGCACCGAGGTGCCGACCGGTTCCAGGGCGTCGCGCGCGCCCGAGAGGACCTCGAGACCTACGGCGGGTTCGACCCAGCAGCCGTCCTGGGCAATCGCCAGGGGCACCATCCGGTGCCCCGCCGACCGGAGCGCCTCGGCGACGGTGCGCGCCGAGACGATGGAAACCCGATGCTCGGTGCTCCGGCCACCGAAGACCACGCCGACTCTCAGGGAGTGAGACTCTTCCATGGCCGCGAATGTATCAGCGGCCGAGCGGCGGCGGCTATCCGCCGGCGCGCTCCAGGATCGCCTGCATATCGAGCAGGCGATTGCGCATCGGCGAGTTGGCGGGCGCCTCCTGGGCCGCCTGGGTGATGATGTCGACCGGCCGCTGGCCGTCGGCGTCCTCGGCGTCGAGGCGGGCTCCGAGGCGCACCAGATGCAGGGTCGTTTGGCCGAACTGCCGGGCGTAGGTGTCGGGGGTGTAGATGTCCGAGAGGGCGGCGAACATCAGCGGGGTGCGCTCCTTGGCGCCGTGGCGGCGCTCGAGGTCGGCGCCGGCGTCCACCAGCAGATCGAGCACCTCAAGGCGCCCCCTCGAGGGAGTCTGCACCGCCTTGAGAAGGGCCGTCTCGCCGTTCTCGGACGCGTCCTGGAGGTCTATTTCCACACTCTTGCCGAGCAGCACGCGCACGATCTCCGCCTCGCCGGCGGCGGCGGCCAGCATCAGCAGACTCTCGCCCTGATCGTTGCTCTCATCGCCCTCGAGATCGCCGAAGTCGATCATGCGGCGCGCCAGCACCGGCGCGTTCTCGAGAAAGGCCCCGAAGCGATCGACGCCCTCGAGCTGGTGGGGATCGATCGGCGCCGGCTGACCGGCGTCGGGCGCGGAGAAGAGGGCGTCGAAGGCCGAGGCGCCGGCGCTCCGCGAGGAGGACGAGCGGGACGAGCCCGGCGCCGACAGGCGCTGGGGCTCGGCGCCGAAGAGCGGTTTGGCCACCGGCGAGAACGAGCCCGACGGGCGATCGCCGGGGCGGGTCGGCCTCAGGCCCTGGGGCCCCGAGGCCCGCTCGGCGCGGGCGGCGC
>JBCCLG010000336.1:0-6264 GCA_039027015.1 Acidobacteriota bacterium
GTCAGCGCCGGCGCGAGCACGTGCGGGCGGCCGCCACCGCCGGCGACTACCTCGACCAAAAATCCGTCGAGTGGGTCCGCCGGCTCTATCGCGAAAACGGCCGCGCCACCCACATGCACTGGAAGTCCTACCAGCCGAGCGCCTCCTGAGGGCGCGGCGCCGAGCCTGTCAACGGCCTGTAAAGGCTGACCCCAAAGCGCGTTCCGGCACCGCGGCCGGGAACCCGAGCGGGCGTTTGCGCGTACCATCGATTTATGGATGCCGCGAATACCCCTGCCGCCCATCCCGCCCCTGCCGCCAACCCCGCCGCCGCTCCTCAGCCCGGAGCTCGCCTCGAAGCGGGCGGATCCCCTGCCCTCGCCCCCGGCGGACCGCGGGCCGGCGCCTTCCCGATCGCCGGAGACCTGCTCGTGCTCGATCCCCTCGCTGACCTTCTCGAGGGCCCCGCGCCCCGGGTGACGGGCCTTGAGGGAAAAGCCTCGAACGGCGCCTCGATGCCCGAGCCCTACAGACGGCTGCTGGTGCACCCGAACGATATGACCTCCACCCTCGAGGCCTTTCACCGGGAGGCGTCGAGGCTCGAGGTGCTGGAGCGCCGGATCCTGCCGGGCTCGCTGCTGCGCAAGGTGCTTTTGCGCGGCAAGACGAGCGACCGCGTGCAGGAGTTTGGGGCCATCCGCATCGAGCTCAACCGCTTCGAGCGCCCGGTGCGCCGCGAGATTCTCCAGGGCGGCAGGCCCCTGGGCGCCCTGCTGGCGGAGTTCCGCGTCGCCTACAGCTGCCGCCCGCAGGACTTCTTCGCCATCGAGGCCGCGGGGGAGCTGCTCGATCGCCTGGGGCCGCCGGCGACCGCCGAGGGCCTCTTCTACGGCCGGCGCAACCTGCTGGTCGGGCGCGAGGGCACCCTCGCCGAGGTGGTCGAGATCCTGCCCCGCGCCCCGGCGCGATAGCATCGCTCCATGGGGAAGGACGCCTCGCTCGAGAACGACACCGACACCGAAGCCGTCGGCGGCCGGCGCCTGGATCGCCTCCGCGGGCTGGTCGGCAAGCTGCTCGAGGGCAACGCCTTCTGGGCGCCCCGCCTGCGAGCCGCGGGCCTCGACGAAGGCGTCGAGAGCTTCGAAGCCTTCTCGAGCGCGCTTTCAACGCTCAGTAAAGAGGAAATCGCCGAGGACCAGCGGCGGCATCCGCCCTACGGCAGCAACCTCACCTACCCGCCCGAGCGCTTCATCCGGCTCCACCAGACGAGCGGCACCAGCGGTACCGCGCCCCTGCGCTGGCTCGACACCCGGGAGAGCTGGGCCGCGATGCTCGGCACCTGGAGGCGCGTTTTCTCAAGCTGCGGCGTCGGGCCGGAGGACCGCGTCTTTTTTCCCTTCTCCTTCGGCCCCTTCCTCGGCTTCTGGACCGCCTTCGAGGCCGCCTGCGAGATCGGCTGCCTGGCCCTTCCCGGCGGCGGGCTGTCGAGCCGCGGCCGGCTCGACATGCTGCTCGACAACGACGCGACGGTGGTGTGCTGCACCCCGACCTACGCCCTGCGGCTGGGCGAGATCGCCGCCGCCGCGGGCCTGGACCTGGGGCGCGGCGGCGGTCCGCGCACGCTGATTGTGGCCGGCGAGCCCGGCGGCAGCGTGCCCGCGGTGCGCCAGCGCATCGCCGAGCAGTGGGCCGGCGCCGCGGTCTTCGATCACCACGGCATGACCGAGGTCGGTCCGGTGAGCTATCCGGACAAAGACGCGCCGGGGGTCTTGAGGATCGACGGCGCGTCGTTTCACGCGGAGGTTCTCGACCTCGAAACCGGACGCGCCCTGGGCGCGGAGGCGGGAGGGGTCGGCGAGCTGGTGCTCACCACCCTCAGCCGCACCGGGACGCCGCTGCTGCGCTACCGCACCGGCGACGTGGTGCGTCCGCTGCCGGCGCCGCCGGATCGACCGGGAGACGTGGGGCTCGAGGGCGGCCTGCTCTCGCGGGTGGACGACATGGTGGTGGTGCGCGGGGTCAACCTCTATCCGAGCGCCTTCGATCGGGTGATTCGCGGCTTCGCGGAAGTGGCGGAATACCGAGTGGAGCTGCGCCGCCATCGCTCGATGGCGGAGGTAGCCGTGGAGCTGGAGCCCGCGCCCGGCGCCGCCGCGGATCTGCCCGCGCGCGTCGCCGACGCCCTGCGCGCCACCTTCAATCTGCGCATCCCGGTGGCCGCCGTCGCCGCCGGCAGCCTGCCGCGCTTCGAGCTCAAGGCCCAGCGCTGGCACCTTTCGGGCCGATGAGGACCCGCGCCCGGGGGCGACGCGCGCTTCTCCGGGCCCTGTGCTGGGCCTTTCTGCTCGCCGCCTGCGGCGCGAGCGCGCGGGCCGACGGTTCCAGGCCGCTGGAGCTGCCGATCGCCGGCCTGCCCACCTCCCGCGAAGCCTGGGTGCGGCTCGACACCGAGAATTTCCGCATCCTCTCGAGCGCCGAGACCGAGCGCACCCTGCGCCTGGCGCGGCAGATCGAAGGCCTGCACGACGCCATCTCGCGGGTCACCCGCTTCGAGCCGGTCTCGCCGGTGCCGACCTGGATCTACATCTTTTCCGACGACGTCGCGCTCACCCCCTATAAGCACCTCTATCGCGGTGAGCCGGCGTCCATGAGCGGCGCTCTCTACAGCAGACCCTGGGGCGACTACATCGCCATGAACGGCAAGAGCGCCGAGGCTCGGGTCACGGTCTTTCACGAGTATCTCCACGTGGTGCTGCGCAACAACCTGCCCGGCATTCCTCTGTGGCTCGAGGAGGGCCTCGCCGAATTCTTCTCGACCTTTACCCTCGAGGGGCAGAAGCAGCGGCGGAGTCCGCAGGGCGATCTTGACGGCGTGATCGGCCGGCCGGTGCCGTGGCACGCCCGCGCGCTGCGCCAGGGCGAGAGAACGCCCCTCGGCGAGATCCTGCGCGCCAGCCCGCGCTCCGAGATCTACAACCGCTTCGAGCACCAGGGAGAGTTTTACGCCCGCAGCTGGGAGCTGGTGCACTATCTGCTGATCGGCAATCCGGAACGCCGGGTCGACGCGCTGCGCTATCTGACCCTGAGCTTCGAGGGGCTGGCGCAGGACGAGGCCTTCCGGCGCGCCTTCGGCGGCGGCTATGACGTTCTCGAGCGCGAGCTCGAGGACTACCGGCGAGACGGCTACGCCAGCCGGCGCCTCCGCCTGCCCGCGACCTCCGCCCGCCTCGCCTCCACGGCCGTCACTCCCCTTCCCTACCCTCGGGTTCTTAGCCACCTGGGCGAGCTGCTGCACAGTCAGGGAGGCCGCGAGGGCGACGCCGGCTTTCACTTCGAGCAGGCGGTGGAGCGCGACCCCACGCTCGGCGGCGCCATCGCCGGCCTCGGGCTCATCGCGCGGGAGAACGGCGATCTGCCGAGGGCCCGCGCCCTTTTTCAGCGCGCCGCGGCGGCCGGCGACGACGCCCGTTCGCACTACCTCTACGGCTCCAGCCTCCTAGCCTTCGGCAGGGCGGTGGGCCGCGAGAAAATCCGCGAGGCCCTAGGGCACGTGGAGCGCAGCCTCGCCCTCGACGCCGAGTTCGCTCCGGCGTGGGCGGCCCTCGGTCAGGCCAGGCGGCTGGCCAGCCCCCAGGGAGAGCGCCCTCAAGCCGCCGCCGCGATGCCGAGCGATCCGCAAATCGCGCTCAAGCTCCTGATGCTGCACTCGCGCGCCCGCAACCAGGGCGCCGCGCGGGAGGTGTGGGAGGGCTTCTTTGACCCGCGGCCGGCAAGCCCCGAGAAGCGCGCAGCCGCGAGGATCCTCGGCCGGCTGGAGTGGCTGTCGGCCGACGGCCCGGCTCCCGACCTTCTCGGGGAGGGATTCCTCGCCCCGCCCGCGGCGCCGCCGCCGAGAAAGGTAGCGCCGCCGCCAAGACAGAGAGGCGAGCGGGCGCCTCGAGGGCCGGCCGGGAGAGGCCCAGGGGGGTTGTGATACCTTCCCGGCGCCTCAGGGCCGCTGGCGCCGCCTGCGACGCGCCGCCCGCCGCCTCTCACTCTCCTCCCACGCAGGATTTCACCATGCCTTCTACCCGCGAGAAAAAGCGCGTTCTCTCCGGCATTCAGCCGACCGGCAGCCTTCACCTGGGCAACTATTTGGGGGCCATCCGCCAGTGGGTCCGGGGCCAGGGGCAGAAAGAGAACTTCATCTGCATCGTCGACCTGCACGCCATCACGATCCATAAAGATCCCGAGGAGCTGAGGCACAACACCCGGGCTCTGGCCGCCATGCTGCTCGCCGCCGGCATCGATCCCGAGCGCTCCCACCTCTTCGTGCAGAGTCACGTGCGGGCGCACGGCGAGGCGTCCTGGTTTCTCTCCTGCATCACGCCGCTGGGGCGCCTCGAGCGCATGACCCAATACAAAGATAAGTCGAACCGCCAGGAGAGCGTGCAGACCGGCCTGCTCACCTACCCCATCCTCCAGGCGGCCGACATCCTGCTCTACGACGCCGACGAGGTTCCCGTAGGCGAGGATCAAAAGCAGCACATCGAGCTGGCGCGCGACATCGGCCAGCGCTTCAACCATCTTTTCGGCGAAACATTCGTGATTCCCCAACCGGTCATCCCCGAAGCCGGGGCGCGGATCATGGGGCTTGACGAGCCGACCCGCAAGATGTCGAAGAGCGCCCTGGCCCGCGGCCACGCCGTGCGGCTCACCGACGCCGACAAGGAAATCGAGCGCTCCTTCAAGCGCGCCGTCACCGACTCGGGCAACGAGATCCGGTGGAGCGACGATCCCGCTAAGGCCGGCGTGGTCAACCTGCTCAATATCTACCGATCGGTTACCGATAAATCGCGGGACGAGGCCCTCGCCGACTTTCGCGACGCCCGCGGCTACGGCGACCTCAAAAAGGGCGTCGCCCAGGTGGTGATCGAGAGTATCCGCCCGATCCGCGAGCGCTACGAGGAGCTGATGGAGGACACCGCCGAGCTGGACCGCCTGCTGGCCACCGGCGCCGAGGCGGCGCGCGAGCAGGCCGAGCCCAAGCTGGTGGAGATCAAGGAGCGGATGGGATTCGACGTGCCGAGCGCCGCGCGCCCCTCGTGAGGCGCCGCCCGATGCTCCTGCCCAGATCGAGCGGGCTCCAGCGAGCCGCGCTCCTGCTCCTCCTGCTCCTCCTGCTCCACACGACGGGCGCCTGCGCCGGGCCCGGCGAGCCTCCCGGCGCCGCCGGCAGCGGGCTTCTCACCGGCGCGGCAGCGTCCGAGGGCCAAGCGCCCGCGGCGCCCACAGCCCCAAACGCCCTGCGCCCCGTGCCGCGAAGTCAGCTTCCCCTGCTGATCGACGAGGCGGCGGGCGACGGCGACTGGTCGTCCCTGCGCATCGCCCTCGAGAGGCAGCGCCGCTGGCTGCGCAATCGGCCGGCGGATCGTCTCTACACCTTCGGCCCGCGCCAGCTGCGCACCACCGAGCTGCGCGACGCGGTCGACCTCCTGCTCGGCTGGCTCGAGTCCGATCCGAGCCCCGAAACCTTCGGCGCGCGGGTCGCCCGCCACTTTGACCTCTACGAGAGCGTGGGGCACGACGGCCGAGGCACCATGCTGGTCACCGGCTACTTCGTGCCGGCGATCCGCGCCAGCCTCACCAGGCGCCCCGGCTACGAGGTGCCGATCTACGGCCCGCCGAGCGGCGGCAGCCGTCTGGTGCGGGTGGATCTCGGGGCCTTTTCGGACGAGTGGCGCGGCAGGCGGATCGCCGGGCTGCTCGAGGGAGGCAGGCTGATCCCCTTTCCCGACCGCCGCGAGATCCGCACGGGTTCGCGCATGCGCGGCCGGGAGATCGCCTGGGCCGCGGATCCGGTGGATCTCTTCTTCGTCGAGGTCCAGGGCAGCGGCGTGCTGAGCCTCGAGGGGGGCGGCGAGCGACGCATCGGCTACGCCGGGGCCAACGGCCGCCCCTACCGCTCGATCGGCAAGCTGCTGATCGATCGCGGCAAAGTGCCCAGAGAGCGCATGTCGATGCAGGCGATCCGCGCCTACCTCGACGAGAACCCCGAGGAGCTTCACGACGTGCTGGACTACAACCCGTCGTTCGTCTTCTTCAGGTTCCTCGAGGGGCCGCCGGTGGGCAACCTGGGCTTTCCGGTGACCGCCGGCCGATCGATCGCGGTCGACCAGAAGCTCATGCCGCGCGGCGGCGTGGGATTCTTGATCACCGAGAAGCCCAACGCTGCGGAGGGCGGCGCCACGGTGATCGACGGCGAAATCCGACGCTTTGTGGTGGCCCAGGACACCGGCGGCGCGA
>JBCCLG010000337.1:0-6258 GCA_039027015.1 Acidobacteriota bacterium
GCACATCTTCGAGCCGTTTTTCACCACCAAGGAAACCGGCCGCGGCACCGGCCTGGGGCTGGCCACGGTCTACGGCATCGCCAGGCAGAACGGCGGATCGATCGACGTCGACACTCAGCCCGGCCGCGGCACGCGCTTCATCGTGCGCCTGCCCGTGGTGGACCAGCAGCCCGCCACCCGCAGCATCAGCGGCGCGCTGCCCGTGGGTCATATGAGCGCCCAGCGCCATACGGTGCTGGTGGTGGAGGATGAGGAGGCCGTGCGTCGGCTGATCCTGGGCATCCTGAGCAAATACGGCTATCGGGTGCTCGAGGCGAACGGCGCCGACGCCGCGATGCACGTTTCTCGCCGCCACGAAGGGCCGATCGATCTGCTGCTCACGGACGTGGTGATGCCCGAGAAAAGCGGCCACTTCGTGGCCAAGAGCCTGATCGCCGAGCGGCCCGAGCTCAAGGTGCTTTACGTCTCCGGCTACCCGGACGATTACCTGGGGCAGCGAGGCATCCTGCCCACCGGCACCAACTTTCTCAACAAGCCGTTTACCCCCAAGAGGCTGATCCTCAAGGTTCGGCAGGTGCTGGGCGAAGCGCCGGACGCCTGAGCCTCGCTCGACGGCTGGCTGGCCGCGTGGGGCCTGCTATGATCCGCCTCCGGACCGCGGCGCCGCCGCCCTGCTCTTCCGGCCTCTCGAGGCTCGCTTCCCGGAGCAGGGCCCTTCGTTTTCTGGCACGGGGTCTCCGGCACCCCATCCCTAGAACCCGGTGTCCCTAAAACCCGGTGTCCCTAAACCCGGTGTCCCTAGAGTCTGGCTTCTAGCGTCTTCATTTCTCGCACCTAGTTTTTCGCCTTCTGGCGCTCGCTTTTTTGTCACCACAACTTTCTGTCACCGCGCGACCCCGGGATCCCGTAGCCCCCGAGTCCTCCCGCGTCCGCGCCAACCCGAGGTAAGTCTTTCGATGTCACTTTTGGAAATGCTCGGCGGTCAGCTCGACGATCAGGCCATTCAGCAAATGAGCCAGCAGCTGGGAATCGGCTCCCAGGAAACCTCGCGCGCGGTAAGCGCCGCCCTGCCGATGCTGGTCGGCGCCCTGGCTAAGAACACCTCGCAGAGCGGCGGCGCCCAGGCGCTGGCCGGCGCGCTCGACCGGGATCACGACGGCAGCGTGCTCGACGACGTGGCCGGCTTCCTCGGGCAGGGCGGCCAGGGCGGATCCGGCCAGGCGATCCTGGGCCACATCCTCGGCGGTCGGCAGGGCGGCGCCGAGCAGGCGATCAGCCGCTCGGCAGGCGTCGATCAAGGCTCCGCCGGTCAGCTGCTCTCCATGCTCGCGCCCCTCGTCATGGGCGCCCTCGCCAAGCAGAAGCAGCAGAGCGGCCTGGGTGCCGGCGACCTCGCGGCGATGCTCGGGCAGGAGCGCCAGCGGGTGGAGCAGTCGAGCAGCGGCGCGGGCTCTCTTCTCTCCCAGGTGCTCGACCGCGACGGCGACGGCGACATCTCAGACGACCTGGCCAAGATCGGCGGCAACCTGCTGGGCAGCTTCCTCTCCGGTCGCCGCTGAGGATCGGCGAGACGGGATTCGAGACCGCGTTTCCGCTCAGGCCATGGCATTCCCAGAGCTCGATCGCTTCGTCAAGCTGCTCCGGCAAAAGGGTCATCGCGTGACCCCGGAGCGGCTGCAGCTCTTTCGCGAGATCTACGAGCAGCACACCCACATCGACGCCGACGAGCTTCTGCGCTCGATGAAGGAGCGCGGCCGCAAGATCTCCCGGGCGACGCTGTACCGCAATCTCGATCTCATGGCGCGCTTCGGGTTCGTCGAAAAGCGCCGCCTGGGCGGAAACAGATTTCTCTACGAACACGTACATTTCGGCATGCGCCACGACCACCTGGTGTGCATGGCATGCGGGCGGGTCGTGGAGTTCGTCAGTCCATCGATCGAGGTGCTGCAGCGGGAGATCTGCCGCGCCCACGGCTTCGACCCGGATCAGCACACCCTGCAGATCCACAGCCGGTGCGAGGCGTGCCGCGAGGAGGAGAGCCGCGCCGAGAACGCCGAGAACGCCGAAAGCGCCGCAGCGGCGGGGGCCTGATTCGACAAAGCCCCCCCCCCGAGCCACCCCATCCTCCTCCCTCATCTCCCATCTTTTCTTGCCGTCGCGCCTTTATTCCAAAGCCCTCAAGGACAGGAGCCCCCTTCCATGATCGGACTCAGTTCGCGGGTGAGCCTCGGTGCCGCCCTCATCCTCCTTTTTGCCGGCTGCCAGCCAACGGCCGAGACCGCCGCGCCCGAGACCGTCAAGCGGCCGAGCCAGACTTATTCGATCGAGGATTTCCTCGACACCTCGAGCGTCGCCGGCGCCTCCTTCTCGCCGGATACATCCAAGATGCTGGTGTCCTCCGACGAAACTGGCGTATGGAACGTCTACGCCCTCAGCATCGACGGCGAAGGGCGCGAGCAGCTGACCAGTTCGGAGAAGGAATCGATCTTCGCCATCGGCTACTTTCCCGAGGACGAGCGCTTTCTCTACGCGTCCGACCAGGGCGGCAACGAGCTGAACCACGTCTACGTCCGCGAGCTGGACGGCAGCGTGGTCGATCTGACGCCGGGCGAGGGCCTGCGCGCCACTTTCGGCGGCTGGGCCCGCGACTACCGCTCGTTCTTCATCGGCACCAACGAGCGCGACCAGCGGTACGTGGACTTCTACGAGTACCAGCTCGAGGAGGGCTACCCCCGGGAATTGATCTATCAGAACGAGGACGGTCTGAACTTTGCGGGCATCTCGCCGGACAAAAAGACCCTGGCGCTTTCGAAGATCAATCACAACGCCGATAGCGACATCTTCCTCTACGATCGGGCGACCCAGGAGACCACCCACATCACCCCCCACGAAGGGTCGGTTTCCAACTCGCCCATGGGCTTCACGCCGGACGGCTCGGCCATGCTCTTCGGAACCGATGAGGGCAGCGAGTTTAGCTACGTGGTGCGCTACGACCTTGAGAGCGGCGAGCGCAGCACTCTGATCGAGGCGGACTGGGACGTCAGCTTCGCGAGCTACTCCAACGACGGAACCTACCTGGTGGCCAGCATCAACAACGACGCGCGCTCCGAGGTTCGGCTTTACGACGGCAACACGATGGAGCGCCAGCCGCTGCCGGAGCTGCCGAACGCCGAGGTGCGCGGGCTGATCTTCTCGCGCGACGAGAGCATGATGGCCTACTACGCCTCCTCGCCGCGTCAGCCCAGCGACCTCTACGTGCAGCCGGTGGGCGGCGAGGCCGTTCGCCTCACGCGCTCGCTGTCGGAAAAGATCGATCCCGAGGATCTGGTGGCTGCCGAGGTGGTGCGCTTCAACTCCTTCGACGGTCTCGAGATTCCGGGCGTGCTCTACACGCCCCACCAGGCCCGCGAGGAGGGCGCCAAGCTGCCCGCCATGGTGTGGGTGCACGGCGGCCCGGGCGGCCAGAGCCGCGTGGGCTACAGCGCGCTCATCCAGTACATGGTCAACAACGGCTACGTGGTCTACGCCATCAACAACCGCGGCAGCTCGGGCTACGGCAAGACCTTCCTGTCCCTCGACGACCGCAACCACGGCAAGGGCGACCTGCAGGACTGCATCAAGGCCAAGGACATGCTGGTCGAGACCGGCTACGTGGATCCCGAGCGCATCGGCATCATCGGCGGCAGCTACGGCGGCTTCATGGTGCTGGCGGCCCTGGCCTTTGAGCCGGAGTCCTTCGACGTTGGCGTCGACATCTTCGGCGTGTCCAACTGGGTGCGCACCACCCAAAGCATCCCGCCGTGGTGGGAGGCCGTGCGCGACGCCCTGGAGCGCGAGATCGGCGATTTCGACGACATCGAGTATCTCCGCTCGATCTCTCCCCTCTTCCACGCCGACAACATCGTGCGCCCGCTGATGGTGCTGCAGGGGGCCAACGACCCGCGGGTGCTGCAGGCCGAGTCCGACGACATCGTGGAGGCCGCGCGGGCCAACGGCACGCCGGTGGAATATCTGGTGTTCGAGGACGAGGGCCACGGCTTCCGCAAGAAGGAGAATCAGGAGGAGGGCTACGCCGCCATCGTGGCCTTCCTCGATCAGTACCTCAAGGGCGAGAGCCCCGAGGACGCCGGCAGCCCGGACGCGGCCGACGCCGCCTGATCCCTCGAGCCTTCCCCCGGGAGCTTCTCCTTGGTAGAACTCCCGGGTGAGCACCCCACCAAGTACCCCACCAAGCACCCCCCCGACGGGCCGTCGGCTCTGGACCCTGCGCCTTCTGGCGCTGGTTCTGGCGCCGGCGGCTTTCCTGATTCTGGCCGAGGTCATCCTGCGCCTCGCGGGCTACGGCTACGACGCCCGCTTCCTGATCGCGGGCGATGAGCCCGGCACGCTGCGCAGCAATCCGAACTTCAGCCGGCGCTTCTTCCCCGAGTCCCTCGCCCGCCCGCCGGTGCCCTTCGAGATCGGGCCCAAGGAGGAGGGCACCTACCGGCTTTTTGTGGTCGGCGGCTCGGCCGCCCGCGGCACGCCGGATCCGGCCTTCGGGCTCGCTCGGGTGCTGGGGGAGGAGCTGACGACGCGCCTGCCGGGCCGCGACATCGAGGCGATCAACGCCTCGCTGACCGCGGTCAACTCGCACGTCGTGCTGCCGATCGTGCGCGAGCTGGCGAGCCGCGGCGAGGCCGACCTCATCGTGGTCTACCTCGGCAACAACGAGGTGGTGGGGCCGTTCGGCGCCGCCTCGGTGCTGGGCGATTTCGCGCCCAATCTCACCGCCCTGCGTGCCTCGATCGCGGTTGAGGGCTGGCGCTTCGGTCAGCTGCTGGCTTCGCTCCTCGGCGGCGACGAGCCAGCCGGCGGCTGGCGCGGCATGGAGATGTTCCTCGAGCAGCGCATCGCGGCCTCCGACCCGAACCTCGAGCGGGTTTACGACCACCTCGACTCGAACCTTCGTGATCTGGTCGGCGCCGCCAGGGATTCCGGGGTGGAGGTCGTGCTCTCGACCGTCGCCGTCAACCTGCGCGATCAGCCTCCCTTCGCCTCCCTCAGCCTCGGCGATTCGGGGAGCGGAGGGGTTGCCGAGGCCCTGGACGCGGCGGCGCAAAGCCTGCTCGCCGGCCAGCCGGATCGGGCCCTGTCGTTGGCCGATGAGGCCCTGGGCCTCGACGACGGCTACGCCCTCGCGCACTACGAGCGCGGCCGCGCCCTGCTGGCCCTCGGGCGGACCGACGAGGCGCGCGAGTCTCTGGAGCGGGCCCGCGATCTCGACGCCCTGCGCTTTCGGGCCGATTCCAGGATTCAGGGCGTGATTCGCGACGTCGCCGCCGATCAAGGCGTGCCGCTGGTCGACGCCGCCGAGTCCTTCGCCCGCGGCGAGATTTCGGCCGCGGCCGGCGAGCCGCTGCCCGGGCACCGCGTTTTTCTCGAGCACGTGCACCTGAGCTTTCGCGGCACCTTCGCCCTGGCGGGCCTGCTGGCCGAGGAGATCGTCGGTCTCGCGGGCGCCTCGGGCTCCGCCGAGCCCGCCGAGCCCGCCGCCGCGCAGCCTCGCACCCCGGCAGCCCTGGCCCAAAGTCTGCCGTTTACGCCGCACGACGCCCTGTCGATCGAGTCGTCGATCCTCGAGATCGTCCGCCGTCCGCCGTTTACCGCCGTTGCCGGCCACGAGCTCGACCTCGCCCGGCGCTATCGGCAGCGCGCTAACCTGAGGCAGCTGGTCGCTCGGCCGGGCGGCTGGCAGAACACCGAGTCTCTCTACCGCCAGCGCGTGGCGTCGTTCCCGGAGGATCTGCAGGCCCAAAAGCGCTGGGCCCGCCTTCTGGAGACCCGCGGCAGCTGGGCGGAGGCCGCCGACACGTGGGCCGAGCTGAACCGGGCCCTGCCCGGCGTGATCGCCTGGCGGCGCGCCGAGGCCCTGGCCCTCAGCCGCTCCGGAGAATCCGAAGACGCGGCCGCCGCCGAGTCGCGACTGGAGGAGCTGGCGCGCGAGAATCCGCGGGAAGCCGCCGAGATTCAGCTCGACCTGGGGGCGGTGCGCGAGCGGGCGGGGGATCTCGACGGCGCCGAGCGGGCCTACCGCCAGGCCGCTGCCGCCAGCCCCGAGAGCCCGCTGCCGCCGTTCAACTCGGCCGCCCTCAGGGTGCGGCGGGGCGATTTGGAGGGCGCGGTGGAGGCCTTCGAGGCCCTCGTTGAGGCCCACCCCGACTTTCTGCCGGCGCGCCGCGACCTGGGCGTTGCCCTCGAGCGCCTCGGCCGCCTGGA
>JBCCLG010000338.1:0-6257 GCA_039027015.1 Acidobacteriota bacterium
CCCGCATGCGGATATCGACATCGTTGGCAGTGCGCCAACAAAATTGGCATATGACCCCACGTTGGGCGCCAACTTCCGTTGGCAGTAGAGTTGCCGCACGAGGACCGCGGAGGCTCACCGCGAAACTCAACCCTCGACCGCAGACCAACCCGGAGAACGAGCGTGACCACCCACCAGAGCCTTCTGAGCGCCGAGCAGTGGCGGCGCCTGATCGAAAGCGTCTTCAAGCCCGCGGCCGACGAGCGGCGCCTGGCGCTGCTCGTGGACATCCCCGACGACGGGCGTCCCGACGATCCGCCTTGGCTCGACCGGCGACGCCTGGCGCAGGAGTGGCTCGAGGGCCTTCGCGGAGCCTTCTCCGCCGAAAGGCTCGAGATAGAGCTTTGGCTCTACCCCAACGCCCGCACCAACAACGGCGACCTGCCGGATCGAGTCTGGGAATGGGGCGATCTCGCCAGCGCTCCCCTGCCCAGCCACGTGCGCGAGCTGCCGGAGGCGGGCTCGTCGCCCTTTTCGAGCCTCTTTGAGACCTGCCCGCTCTTCATTGCGATGAGCGAACTCTCGGCCACGGCCCCGCTCAAGGTCGCGGCCAGGCAATACGGATTCCGAGCCGCCACCATGCCGGGCTTCGCCCGAGAGATGATGCCGGCCCTGGCGCTCGACTTTGAAGACGTGGACCGGCGATGCCGGGTGCTCAAGAGTCTCCTCGACCGAGCGGAGCGCGCGGATTTCCTCTTCGAGACTCTGCCTGAGGGGCAAGAGCACCGCCTGCGCCTCGACCTTCGGCATCGCCAGTCCCACGCCTCGAGCGGCTTGCTAAAAACCCCCGGAACGGCGGGAAACCTCCCCTCGGGCGAGACCTACATCGTGCCCTACGAGGGCGAGCTGACCGCCGATCCGAGCCGCAGCGAGGGTCACCTGCCGGTGGAGCTCGACGGCGAGGTCGTGGTCTACGAAATCCGCGCCAATCGGGCGGTGAGGGCCCAGGGGCAAGGGCCCCGTAGCGAGGTCGAGAATCAGCGACTCGAACGCGAGCCCGCCTACGCCAACGTCGCCGAGCTGGGTCTCGGGGTTCTCGGGGAGCTAGGCGTCGATCCCGTGGGCGAGATCCTGCTCGACGAGAAACTGGGCCTGCACATCGCGTTTGGCCGCAGCGACCACTTCGGGGGGCAGGTCGGACCCGATGATTTTTCCTCCAAGGCGGCCGTGGTGCATATCGATCGCGTGTATCTGCCGCTCCCGGAGGCGAAGGTCCGCTCGCGCAGCGTTCGGCTGAGCGGAAAAGACGGCCGCGGCGTCGACCTGATGGCGGACGGACGCTACCTGATCGACTTTGCGGCGCAGGCCGAGGATCTCTGGAAAGCCTGATCGGCGAACCCGGGCCGGCCCATAAGGAGGCTGGCGGCAAGCCCAGACGCACGAAGGGCCCGATTCCGCCGCCGCCGGCTCGGGCCCTCTCCTCTATCTATGCCGCAGCGCTCTGCGGACTCGCTCGATCTGCCGCGGCAGCTCAGGCGTCCGGGTCAGGCAGGCCCTCGCCGCCCATTTGCAGGAGCCCCGCCTCCAGCGCGAAACGCACCAGATCGGCGCGGCTGTTGAAGTCGAGCTTTTCGGCAACGCGGTAGCGGTAGGTCTCGATGCTCTTGACGCTGATGCCCAGGCGCTCGGCGATCTCTCGATTGGTAAAGCCGTAGGCCACCGCCTTCAGCACCTCGCTCTCGCGTTTGGAGAGCATGTCCAGCTTTTCCTGGATGTGGCGGCTGCGCGGCACCTGAGGCTTGAGCCGAGGATCGACCGACAGCCCCCCCGTCTGCACGTCGACGTAGCCGCGCCCGGCCGCGATCTTGCGAATAGCGCCGAGCAGCTCCTTCTCAGACGCCCTGTTGACTACGTAGCCCAGCGCACCGACCGCCAGAACCGTCCGCAGGAGCGTGATGTCTTCGTGGACCGCCAAAACCACTACCCGGATGTCGGGCCGGGTCTCCGAGAGATGCTCGAGGGCCCGCAGGCCGACTCCGCTCAGCGAGAGGTCCATCACGACCACATCGGGGGATAAGCGGCAGGCTTCGGCCACAAGTTGCTCACCGTCAACGATTTCGCCGACCAGCTCCATGTCTTCCTGGGCGTCGATCAAAAGCGGAATCGCTCGGTCTGGGCGGTCATCAGCCACCATGATGTGGAAGTTGCGACTCATCGAACTCTTTCTCCTGTTGGGGGAATCCCGGCGGGCTCGGGCGGGGCTCAGCGGGGGCTGAGGGCACATTCCGCCTGGCCGGAGACTATTACATCACATCCGTAGACCCTCACAAGACTCTTGCCCGGCACCGCTTTTACGGAAGTCGGACGGGCTTCAAAGGACCCGCAGCGAGACGCTTGTCGAGCCGCTTCGGGACACTTAGAATCCCGCCTTCCCTGGAGGAACCCGATGACCCTGGTGAAAAACCGAGTGGTGGTAGCTCTTGGCGGCAACGCGATCACTCGCCCCGAAGACGACGGGAGCGTGATCAGCGACTACCTCAACCTCGAGAAGAGCCTCGAGTCGATCGTCGAGCTAGTCCGAGAGGGCTACGAAGTGATCCTCACCCACGGCAACGGCCCGCAGGTGGGCAATCAGATGATCCGCGTCGAAATGGCTCGAGGCATGGCGCCCGACCTGCCCCTCGACGTGGTGGTCGCCGATCTGCAGGGCGGTCTGGGTTACATGATCGAGCGCGTGATGCGCAATCACCTGGTGCGCGCGGGTCTCGATCGGCCGGCCTGCGCGCTGCTGACGCTGGTCGAGGTCGACGCGGACGATCCCGCCCTCAGCGAGCCCAATAAATTCGTCGGCCCGTTCTACGAGGAGCACGAGGTCGAGTCGCTGGTTCAGGAGCGCGGCTGGCACATGAAGCTTGACGCCGACCGCGGCTGGCGCCGGGTGGTGCCTTCGCCGATGCCCAAGAAGGTCATCGAAGGCAACGTGGTCAGGCATCTGGTGGAGCAAGGGGTGCTCGTGGTGGTGACCGGCGGCGGCGGCGTGCCGGTGGCTCGCGACGCAGCAGGCCTGCTGAAGGGCGTCGAGGCCGTGGTCGATAAAGATCTCTCGTCCGCGGTCCTGGCCTGCGAGATCGACGCCGAGGAGCTGGTCATTCTCACCGGGGTCGAGAAGGTGGCGCTCCATTTCGGGACGCCGGAGCAGCGCTTATTGGACCGCATGAGCGCGGACGAGGCGAGGCGCTATCTCGCGGAAGGGCATTTCCCCGAGGGCAGCATGGGGCCAAAGATTCGCGCCGCGTGCCGCTTCGTCGAACAGGGCGGCAGGAGGGCCCTGATCACCGACATCTTCACCCTGATCGAGGCCCTCAAGGGGCGTACGGGCACTTGGATCTACCCGTAGCGGCCCGTGGATTTGGCGAGTCGGGGTAGGATCGGCCGCACTTCCGCGGCTCGCGGCATGCCGCCGCGCTCGCTTCGGCTCGCTCACGATCCACCGGGAGACACGTCTTGATTCTGCTCGTGGCCTATGTCGCCTTCGCCCTCGCGGTTTCGTTCCTCTGTTCGATTCTCGAGGCCGCCCTGCTCTCGGTTCGCGAAGGCGAGCTCGAAAATCGCCGCGAGAATGGGGAGGTCGCGGCCGGACAGCTCCTCGACCTGAAGCGCGAGCGGATCGACGACGCGATCAGCGCGATCCTCATCCTCAACACCATCGCGCATACCCTGGGCGTGGCGGGCTCGAGCGTCCAGGCGGGCAGAGTCTTCCCGGATCAGCCGTTTTTCCTCAACGCGGTCTTCCCCGCGATCCTGACGCTGCTCATCCTGGTCGGCACCGAGATCATTCCCAAGACCCTCGGAACGGTGCACGCGTCGACCCTCGCAGCGCCGGTCGCCAAGACCCTGATCGCGCTGATCTTCCTGATGAAGCCCCTGCTGGTGATCACCCGGCTGATCACCGGCGCCCTGACCTCCCACGAGAAGGCGCCGATCTCGCGCGGCGAGCTGGCGGCCATCGTCACCGCGGCCTCCCGCCAGGGCACCCTCGATCGGGGTGAGTCCCGGATCCTGGCCAACATCCTCCGCTTCCGCGAGATCCAGATCAGCGACGTGATGACGCCCCGAACGGTGGCCACCATGGTTCAGGCGGATACCGACCTGGAGACCTTCTTAACCAGCCCCGACCTGCGCTTCTACTCGCGCCTGCCGATCTACGAGACCACCCGCGACCACGTGATCGGCTACGTTCTGCAGCGGGAGGTCCTGGCGGCGGCGGTGTCCGCCACCGCCGAGGAGCGAGGCGCCCTGCACGTCAAGACCTTCCAGCGTGACGCCCTTTTCCTGAACGGCGACCTCGGGGTCGACGCGGCGCTGCGCCGCATGACCGAGGAGCAGCAGCACCTGGCGATGGTGGCCGACGAGTACGGCGGGGTCAGCGGTTTGGTCACCCTCGAGGATCTGCTCGAGACCGTTCTCGGCATCGAGATCGTCGACGAATCGGATCGAGTCGCGGATCTGCGCGCCGAGGCCATGGCGCTGCGGGAGCGTCGCCTGCGCCAGCGCGGCATCGGACGCGTCGAGGAGTACGGAGCCAACGAGGGATGACCGCCCGCCCCGCCGCTGACGACGCGGCCGAGACGCCGGGCGGCGGGTTTGCGGACACCCGGCCCGGCTGGCAGGTTTTTCTCGCCGTCGGCGTCTTTCTTCTCGCGACCGCGCTGACGCTGGGAAAACCCGGCCTGCCCTCGGCCCTGCGGGCTGATGAGGCCGCCTACCTTCTGGCCGCCACCAGCCTGCTGGAGGATGGAGATTTGCGCATCGACGCGCCCGACGTCGAGCGCCTCTTCCTGCGTTTTCCCTACACCGAGCCCATCCACCTGCCGATCCGGTTTGAAGAGCAGGGCGAGGCGTCTCCGGATCGGCCGCTCCTCTATCCCCTCCTGATCGCCCCGGCGCTCGCCGCTTTCGGCAGCAACGGGCCCCTGGCGCTGAACGTGCTGCTCTTTCTGGGCGCAGCCGCCCTGATCGCGCGTCCCCTCGGCGGCGGCGGCAGATCCGCCCTGCTGGGCCTTTGGATCCTCGGCCTGAGCGCCGCCTTCCCCTACGTCTACTGGATCCACCCCGCCGTGCTTTGGCTAGCTCTTGGAGTCGCCGCGGTCGCCGCCTCGTCCGGGCCCTGGACGGCCAGCGCGGGCGGGCTCGCGGCGGCGCTTCTCACGGGCCAGATCCCGGCCTTTGCCCTTCTCCTGCCGGCGCTTCTCTGGCGCTCCATCGAGGAGAGGCGGTGGACGACCTGGCTGGCGGGAGCCGCTCTCGGAGCTGCCCTCACCCTGGGGATCGCCGCGGGTCTGGAGGGGCGCTCTCGTGCGGCGACGCCGGGCCCGCAGGAGAGGGCGGTCGTGCCTCTTGAAACGCCCGACGACTTCGCCCAGATCGATCTTCTGAGGCGTGGGGATCCCGCGGCCAAGCTGGCGCCCGCGGCGGTCGGAACGCTGCCGAACCGCTTTGGCCCCGAGATCCTCGCGGCGCTGATCGAGCGGCGCACCGGATTGCTGGCCTACTTCCCCCTGGTGCTCCTGGCGCTCGCGGCGGTGATTTTCGACGCCCGCTCCAGGCCGCACTGGCACTGGCTCCTCCTCGCCGGGGCCTTCGGCGGAATCGTCCTGCTGACCTGGAGGCCCCTTCCCGGCGTGGGCGGCGAGCTGCTCGGCGATCCCGGCAAAGCGGCTCTCTACCCCGCTTTCTGGCTGCTGGTGCGCCGACTGCCGCAGGCGCCCGCGACCCTCGGCGCCGTCGCCCTCGCGGCCTGCACTCTGGGCACCGCCGTGGTCTCCGCCCTCGGGCCCTCGGTGGCCTACGGATCCCGCCAGTCCTATACCCGGGGCGGCCTGATCCGCCATCTGCCGCTCTCGATAGGCCACGTGGGCGCGGCCGGCGTCTACCGCGAGATCGCCCTGGGCGGCGACCGCGAGCTCGACGCTCGGCTTTGGTGGCCCGAATACGCGACCAAGAATCGGGGCGACGCCGTGTGGCTGCTCGGCAACGAGCGAGTGGAGCTTTTTCTCGAGACCGCGCGGCCCGTGGAGGGTCCCACCTCCTGGCGCCTTCACAACTATGCGCCGAGCAACGTGGTGAAGGTCGCCCTCGGTGACTTCCACCAGCGCTTCGCCTTTCCCGACGAGATCCCGCCCGCCGGCCAGGGAGCGATGATGCAGGCCGACTTGGGCCGCGCGACGCGGGTCGAAACGCCCCGCGGTGCCCGCTACGTCTACCGGCTCTCGATCGAC
>JBCCLG010000339.1:0-6244 GCA_039027015.1 Acidobacteriota bacterium
GCAGGCCGAACGAGCGCTCGATGGAGGCGTCGGCCTGCTCGAAGGCGCCGAAGATCTTCTCCAGATTCTCCGAGGCGATGCCGATACCGGTGTCGGCCACCGAGACCTCCACCCGCTCGCCCGCCCGGCTCGCCGTCACCTGGATCCTGCCCTTGGGGGTGAACTTGATCGCGTTGCCGATCAGGTTGAGCAGGATTTGCTGAAGTCGCTCCTCGTCGGCCCACACCGGCGGCGCGTCCCGCGGCACGTGGTTGAGCAGAAGAACGCCCTGGTCTCCCACCAGCGGCCGCGACAGGCTGAGCACGCCTTCCACCAGGCCGCGCAGGTCCACCGACTGTGGCCGCAGCTTGACGCCGCCGCGATCGAGCTTCGAGAAATCGAGAATGTCGTTGACCAGGCTGGCCAGCCGGTGGCCGCTGGCCACGATCATCCCCAGGTCCTCGATGACCTCCGGCGGCAGATCCCCGTGCACGCCGTCGACCATCGACTCGGCGAGCCCGGTGATGCCGAAAAGGGGCGTGCGCAGCTCGTGGGAGGTGTTGGCCAGGAACTCATCCTTGATGCGATCGACCTCGCGCAGCCGGCGGTTGATCTCGCGCTCCTTCTCCACCTCCAGGCGCTGACGACGGGCGAGCCCGGCGGCCATGCCGATCAGGGCGAAGAGGTAGAGACCGTAGGCAAAGGGCGTGCGCCACGGCTGCGACGCCACCCTCACCTCCATCAGGCTGTCAGCCGGACTCCAGACGCCGCTCTCGCCGGCGCCCTGCACGCGCAGCCGGTAGCGGCCCGGCGGCACGTTGGTGTAGCTCGCAAAGTTGCGGTCTTCGGCGTCGATCCAGCGTTCGTCGAAGCCATCGAGCCGGTAGCGAAAGCGGTTCTTGTCGCCGCGCAGGAAGCTGAGGGTGGCGAATTCGAAGAAGAAGGCGTTTTGATCGTGGCGCAGCTCGAGAACGTCGGTGAAGGGCGCGGCCCGCGGGGGCTCGAGATCGAAGCCTAGCCCGCTCAGGGAGGTCAGCACGGTCGTCGGCTTCCGGGGACGCCGGGGGAAGTCTTCGCCGCGGAAGTCGTTGAAGCCGCGCAGCCCGCCGAAGTAGAGCCGGCCGCTCGGCCCGCGGTGGAAGGCTCCGAAGTTGAATTCGGCGTACTGCAGGCCGTCCTGCTCGTCAAAGCGGGTCCACGCCTCGGTTTCGGGGTCGAAGCAGGCGAGGCCGCCGTTGGTGCTGACCCAAATCCTGCCCAGGCCGTCTTCGAGGGCACCGTGCACCACGTTGTTGGGCAGGCCGCTGGCTACCGTAAAGCGCTCGAATCTCGCGCCGCCGTCCTCGGACCTCGAGACCCCGGCGCCGTCTAGAGACGCCCACAGCGCGCCGCGGCTGTCGACGAAAACGCTGCGCACCGAGTCGCTCGGCAGGCTCGCCGGATCGTCGGGGTCGTGGCGCAGGGCGCCCGCGATCTGGCCGGTCTCGAGGTCGAGCCGGTGGATGCCGCCGCCGAAGGTGGCGACCCACAGGCTCTCGCCGTGGAAGTGGAGATACCGCACGTCGGGGCTCGACAGTTCGGGCTGTCCGGAAGTCGAGGAGGGCAGGGCCACAAACCGCCTGGGCCCGCCGGCGGGCGAACGCGGCCCCTGATTCTCAGGCTCCAGACGGCTGATGCCGCCCCGGGTGCCGATCCAAAGGGCTCCCCGCGGGCCCCGCGCGATCGAGCGCACCTGATCGCTGATCAGGCTCTGCGGGTCTTCGGGATCGTGCCGCATCTGCTCCAGCTCGCCGGTCGCCAAATCGAGGCGGGCCAGGCCGTCGCTGCGGGTGCCGATCCACAGGGCGACCTCTTCCTCGAGGTGCAGGGCGTGGATTTGGTTCACCCCCTCGGCCTCGAGGTCGCCGGCGATGGGCTGGGAGAGGTCGATCTCGCCGTCCGCCCGGCGCCTCCAGAGGCCGAGGTACGAGCCGACCCACACCTCGCCGTCCTCGGCCTCCACCAGGGCGGTCACGATATCGGCGCCGAAGCGGGCGGCGAGCGACTCGCTGACCCGGGTGGTTGTGAAGGAGCCCGCCGCGGGGTCGAAGAGGTGAACGCCGCCGGGGGCCAGCCCGGCCCACACCGCGCCGATCGCGTCCTCGTAAAGGGTGGTAAAGAAGTTGCTGGCCGGCGCCGAGACCCCGCCGTCCTCTCGCCGATAGCGCGTAAAGCCCTCGCCTTCACCGCGCCAGCGCAGCAGGCCGCCCCGGGAAACCGCGATCCACAGGGTGCCGGCCCGATCCTCCAGGAAGTCGCTGATCGGGCCCTCGACCAGGGAGGTTGGGTCCTGCGGGTCGGGGCGCAGACGCCGGCAGCTGGCGCCGTCCGCCGACACGCGATCGAATCCGCGCTCGCCGCCCACCAGCAGCTCACCGCCGCGGGTGCGCAGCATGGCGCTGACCTCGCCGACGCCCGGACCCCCGGGGCACGGCTCGTAGGGCTCGAAGTGGCTCGTGTTTTCGGGACGCCGGAAGAGCAGCTCGCCCACCGACATCAGCAGCGCGCCGTCGGCGTCCTCAAAGAGCGTGCGCGACCGCGAGTCTTCGGCCGAGAGTCCGGCGGTCGGCAAACCCAGGGGCGGCGTCAGGGCGCCGATCTCGGCGTCCAGGTAGTGGGCGCCCATCACGGTGGCGAGCCAGGCGCCGCCGCGGCGCGACGGGATCAGGTCGTAGATCGCCAGATCGCTGCCGTCCTGGGGATCCCGCGCCTGCAGGGTGGCCTTCTCCAGGCTTTCGCGCACCCGATCGAGGCGGAAAAGGCCGCGGTCCGAGCCGATCCACAGCGCGCGATCCGGACCCGGCCAGAGGGTTCCGACCGGCGCCGGGAAATAGCGGAACGACGAGCCGTCGTAGCGGTTGAGGCCGTCCTGGGTGACGAACCACATGAATCCCGTCTCGTCCTGGGCGATGTCGAGCACGTTCATCTGCGACAGCCCGTCTTCGCTGTCGAGGCGCTCGAATCGAGGCTCCCCCCGCGCCGCGGCGGCCGGACCGAGGGCGAGAGCCGCGAGGGAGCCAAAGCCCGCGACAAGGCAGCGCAGTTTGCCTGGCCTCGCGCGGCGGGCGCGCGGGCTGCTGAGATCGACTCGTGGTCCCAAACAACTCTCTCGGCGCGTTGGGTGTGGTTGGAGGAAGCCTATCTATCTTAACAACGCGCTCGGCCCGAGGGGGCCGGGTCCGCCGGCCGCGGCGCCGCCCGGGCCAGGGCCGAGACCGCGAAGGCCAGCGGATAGAGCTCTTCGAAATACCAGAGGTTGGCGAAGTAGAAGCCGATCGGCCTGGCCTGGCGCCAGTCGCCGCGATCCCAGGCCGCCGCGAGATAGGCGACGGCGGCGCGCGCCGCGGCCTGGCGCTCGGCGTTCGGCTCGCCCGGGCCCTGGCCGGCCCCGAGATCCACGCCCCCGGCGAGGGCGTCGAGGGCGAGGGCGGTCTCCTCGAAGCTCGAGGGCACGCCCCAGGCGCCGCCGAAGCCGCCGTCGGAATTCTGCGCCGAGAGAAGGTAGCCCAGGCCCCGGCGGGCCATCGCCGCCGCGTCGCCGCCCGCGCCGGGCTCCAGCTCCAGGGCGCGCAGCACCCTCGAGGTGCCGTAGACCCGGTTTTCGAGCCGAGGGTCTTCCTCGTTGCCAAACCACAGGGGCACCCACGAGCCGTCCTTCCGCTGCTGACGGGCCAGGTAGCGCAGGGCCGCCCGGCTCGCCCGGCTCACCCGGGCGGCAAGGGCCGGCGGCAGGCGGTCCCGCCAGGCCGAGTAGGCGCGCAGGCTGTGGGCGGTGAGATCCGGCGAGCTGCGGTCAAACGGCAGCCTGCCCCAGCCGCGGCAGAAGGTCGGCATGCCGCCGTCGCGGTTCTGCAGATCGAGCAGCCAGCCGATGCCGGCGCAGGACGCCTCGAGATCCTCAGCGCGAGGCGCCTCGGAATCTTGCTCGCCGCGGGCGGCCGCCAGGTTCGAGAGGGCCAAGAGCGCCCCCGGAGTGTCGTCGGCGTCGGGCACGCCGCCGGGCAGGTCGGTCCACGCCCAGCCGCCGGGCGCGGCGCCGGTGAACGGGTGAACCTCCCGGTACTGCTGGGCGAGCAGCCAGCGGCGCAGGGTCGCGCGCCCCTCCTCGCCCAGGCTGGCCAGGCCGTCGGCTTCGCTGAGCGCCTGGATCGACAGCGTGCTGACCCAGGTCGAGAGGTTCTCGTCGATCGGCCAGCTGCCGTCCTCGAGCACCGAGCGGGCGAAGAACTCGAGGGCCCGGTCGACCACCGGATGGTCGGCGTGGCCGGCCCCGGCGAGGCTCAAAACCACGAAGCCGGTGAGCGGCGTGGCCTCGAGAAATCCACCGCTCGACGGCTGGATGGCCTCAAGACGGCGCAGGGTGCCCGCGCGCGCCGCGCCGCGCACCAGGCGCAGCAGCGGGTTGCGCGACGGACGGCGGTGATGCTGCACCTGGCCGACGGCGATCAGCGCCGGCAGGGCGTAGCTCACCACCGGCAGGCCCAAGAAGCGGAAGAGCTTCTGGGGGAAGAGGGCCAGCTCGAAGGGCAGGGCGCGGGCGCCGCGAAAGGCTTCGGCGTCCTCGCCGAGCACGCCGGCCAGGGCGCACAGGGTGAGAATCGGCACCGAGAAGGTCTTATCGTCGCCGTAAAGATCCTCGATCACCCGCCTGAGCCGATCCGGCTCCAGGCCGCCCGCCCGCTCCTCCAGGTAGGCGCCGCTGCGCCGCAGGGCCTCGAGATGGCGCGGCTCGAGGGGGCCCCCCTGGCGGCGCGAGGAGGCGTAGGAGAGGGCCGCCCAGCACAGGGTGGTGGTCGGCAGATTGCTGCGGCTGCGCACGGTGTCGCCGTAGCCGCCGTCCTCGTGCCCGTGATCGGCCAGCCAGTCGAGCCCCCGGCGCACCAGGCGGGCGCACTCCCGCTCCTCCCGCGCGCCGCCGCGCCTGGCCGCCGAGGCGTAGGCGAGGGCGAAGGTCACCACCGCAGTCGACAGGGCGCTCGATGAAAGCTGGCCGCGCCAGGGGCCGGCGGGAAGCCGCCTGCCGAGGAGCTCTCGCCGCGCCTCGCCGAGCACCCGGCGGTGCGCGGCGGCGGCGCTTTCCTCGAGGCTCGCGGGCGGCTGCGACGTCGCCCGGGCCGCGCCCGATCGGGGAGGAGGGGGCGTCATCAGTCGACGTAGACGGAGAGGTGCCCGAGGGCGAGCAGACCGTAGAAGGTGTACTCGCAGTCCAGCTCCTCGTCGGCCCAGTGCCCGTAGAAGCCGCCGCGCGCGGTCCACAGGCTGTCGACAAAGTCGAGGGCCGGCTCGACCAGCGGGCTGATGTCGATCTCGAGGGCCGAGAGGGCGTGCAGGGTGACCGCCGTCGACAGCAGGTCGGGCATCGGCGCGTCCACGGAGGCGAGAAAGCCGCCCTGGCGGTGGCGGCGGGCGCGCAGCCAGCGGCCGGAGCGCGGCGACGCCGCGGCCCCGAGCTGCAGCAGCGCGATCACCGCGGCGACGGTGGTCGGCGTGGTGGCCACGCCCTGGCCGGGCTCGTTGGCGTAGCCGCCGTCCGGAAGCGCCGAGCTGGCGATGAAGTCGGCCACCGCCATGGGCTCCTCGATCGGCCAGCCCAAATCCTGGTAGGCGCCGATCGCCAGGAAGGTCGAGTACACCGAGGCCGAGCGCTCGCCGGCCTCGAGCGCCCAGCCCGAGCCGTCGCGCCGCTGCTCGTCGAGGCGGGCGCGCAGGTTGGCGGATAGATCGCGCGGGATCTCGGTGCCGAGGGCCGCCCAGGCGCGCGCCAGGCTGGCCAGGTTGACCAGATCGAAGCCTTCGCCGTCGCCCAGGGTGCGCAGGTAGGCGTCTACCCGCTCGACCGGCGGCGCGCTGCCGAGGGCCTGGAAGCCCTCGAGACCGAAAACCGTGTAGTAGAGGTCGGCGGTGTCGTCGCGATCCATGAAGCCGCCGCTCGCGTCGACCCGGCCGCGCAGAAACTCCCGCACCAGATCCGCGGACTCACCCAGCAGCTGCGGAGCGAGTCTCGCCACCTGCAGCATCTCCAGCCTCGAACTCACTGCACCAGCCCTCGATTTGTAGGTCGTTGAAGATCTTGCCGAGCACCCGGCGCAGCAGTCCCTTGACGTTGGCGTTGCCGAGCAGACGCAGGGATCGCGTCGCCTCGTCCTGGTAGGCGGTGAGCAGCTCGCTGGCCGCCTGGTCGACCTCGAGCCTCTGCCTCACGTCGATCACCCGCTGGCGATCCGGC
>JBCCLG010000340.1:0-6224 GCA_039027015.1 Acidobacteriota bacterium
CCCCGATCGTCGGCACCTTCTACCGGGCTCCCAATCCCGAGGCGCCGGCCTTCGTGGAAATCGGCAGCACGGTCAAGCCGGGCGACGTTCTGTGCATCGTCGAGGCGATGAAGCTGATGAACGAGATCGAGTCCGACGTGGCGGGCGAGGTGGTGGCCATCTATCCGGAGAATGAGCAGCCGGTGGAGTTTGGCGAACCCCTCTTCGCCATCAAGAAGCGGCCGGTCTAGTGTTCAACAAAATACTGATCGCCAACCGCGGCGAGATCGCCCTGCGCATCATCCAGGCGTGCCGGGAGCTGGGCGTGGCGACCGTGGCCGTGCACAGCACCGCCGATGCCGACAGCCTGCACGTCACCTACGCCGATGAAGACGTGTGCATCGGACCGCCGGCGTCGACCGACAGCTACCTCGCGGTGCGCTCGGTGATCGCCGCCGCCGAGATCACCGGCGCGGAGGCCGTGCACCCGGGCTACGGATTCTTGGCGGAGAACGCCCACTTCGCCCAGGTGCTCGAGGAGTGCGGCATCGGCTGGATCGGGCCGAGGCCCGAGACCATCAGCGCCATGGGCGATAAGGCCAACGCGCGCCGGGTGGCGGTCGAGGCCGGCGTGCCGGTGCTGCCGGGCAGCGAAGAGCCCCTGGCAAACGCCCGGGCGGCGGCGGCAAGAGCCCAGGAGATCGGCTATCCGGTGATCCTCAAGGCGGCGGCTGGCGGCGGCGGCCGCGGCATGCGCATCGTCCGCAACCCCTCGGAGATCGAAAGCCAGTTCGCCACCGCCAGCCAGGAGGCGGAGCGGGCGTTCAGCGACGGCTCGATGTACCTCGAGAAATACCTCGAGCAGCCGAGGCACGTGGAGTTTCAGATCTTCGGCGACCAAGAGGGCCGGGTGGTGCACCTGGGCGAGCGCGAATGCTCGATTCAGCGGCGCCATCAGAAGCTCATCGAGGAGTCGCCCTCGGTGGCCCTCGACCAGGATCTGCGTCAGAAGATGGGCGACGCCGCGGCGCGGCTGGCCCGGGAGGTCGGCTACGTCAACGCCGGCACCGTGGAATTCCTGCTCGATCGCGACGGCTCGTTCTACTTCATGGAGATGAACACCCGCATTCAGGTGGAGCATACGGTGACCGAGATGGTCATGGACATCGACCTGGTCAAGGAGCAGCTGCGGGTCGCCGCCGGCGAACCGCTGTCCTTCCGCGAGGGTCTTCAGCCGCGCGGTCACGTCATCGAGTGCCGCATCAACGCCGAGCACCCGGTGCGCTTCACGCCCTCTCCCGGCCGCATGAACACCCTGCACCTTCCCGGCGGCCCGGGCGTGCGGGTGGACACCCACGCCTACCAGGGCTACGTGATTCCGCCCCACTACGACTCCATGGTCGCCAAGCTCCTGGCCCGCGGCAAAGACCGCGAGGAGGCCGTCTCGCGCATGCTGCGCGCCCTCGACTTCTTCGTCGTCGAGGGAGTCGACACCACGGTCGAGCTGCACAAGAGGATCCTGCGCGACGAGGTCTTCAGGTCGGGCGATATCTCGACCCGCTTCATGGAAGGCTTCGCGGAGCGCTCGGCGGACCAGAGCCAGTGAGGAGCGGGGCGGAAGAGCGGTCGCTGGCCCGCATCGCTCCCCGCCTTTATACCCTGGCCGACGGCGATACCCTCGGGCTCGACCGGGTTCCCGAGGCCGCCGAGGCCATGGCTCGGGCGGGCGTGCGCTGGGTCCAGCTGCGCCGCAAGAGCGGCAGCGACGCCGAGCGCTGGGCCGCGGCGTCTGAGAGCGTCCGGCGCCTCGAGGGCTCCGGCGCGCTGGTGTGGATCGACGATCGCGCCGACTTGGCCGCGCTGCTCCCGTCTACGGCGGTGCACGTGGGGCAAAACGATCTGCCGCCCTGGGCGGCTCGCCGGGTGGTGGGCGGGGGCCGGCTGATCGGCCGCTCGTGCCACGACGCCGAGCAGGTGAGAGAGGCCGACCTCGACCCCGACGTCGACGTCATCGCCATCGGCCCCGTGTTCGCCACGGCCAGCAAGCGCAACCCCGAGCCCACGGTGGGTCTTGAAGGCGTGAGCGCGGCCCGGCGGCTGACCGGCAAGCCGCTGGTGGCGATCGGCGGCATCACCGCCGAGACCGCCGCAAGGGCGCGCGCCGCGGGGGCCGACACCGTGGCCGTTCTGAGCGCGGCCTACGGACGGGCGGGAGAGGCCGGCGGCGGCGGTATCGAGGCCAGCGGCGGCGGTATCGAGGCCAGCTGTCGACATCTCGCGGCCGTCCTGAAAGAGGAGGAGGATCCATGAGTCGAAGCAGCGAAGTCTTCGCCAGCCGCTGGGGCATGCTGGTCGCCACCCTCGGTATGGCCGTGGGAACGGGCAATATCTGGCGCTTTCCGCGCATCGCGGCGTCCAACGGCGGCGGCAGCTTCCTGATCGCCTGGGTGACCTTCCTCTTCCTGTGGTCGGTGCCGCTGATGATCGTGGAGTTCTCCTTCGGCAAGACCGCGCGCCGCGGCACCATCGGCTCTTTCGTCAAGATGGGCGGGCCCAACATGGCCTGGATGGGGGCCTTTGTGGCCCTGTGCGCCAGCGCCATCATGTTTTATTACTCCGTGGTCACCGGCTGGTGCTTTCGCTTTCTGGCCGCCTCCCTGACCGGCGACCTCGCCGACGCCGAGGCGGCGCAGCGCCTGTGGAGCTCCTTCGCGGGTACGCCCAAGGCCCTTGTGACCCACGCCCTGGCCCTCGCCCTGGGGGTGGCCGTGGTGGGCTTTGGGGTGCGCGGCATCGAGCGGGTGGCCAAGGTGCTCATCCCCACCCTGGTGGTGATGGTCATGGTTTTGGCGGTGCGCGCCGTGACCCTGCCGGGCGCCGAGCAGGGCCTGGCTTTTCTCTTCACCCCGGATTGGCAGGCTCTGGCTTCGCCGCGCATCTGGATCGAGGCGCTGACCCAGAACGCCTGGGATACCGGCGCCGGCTGGGGGCTCATCCTGACCTACGCGATCTACCTGCGCTCGCGCGACGACGTCTCCCTGAACGCCTTTCTGATCGGCTTTGGCAACAACTCCATGTCGCTGCTCGCCGGCGTCATGGTGCTGTGCACCGTCTTCGCCATCAACCCGGCGGCCCAGCAGGAGATCGTGGGGGCCGGCAACGAGGGCCTGACCTTCATCTGGATGCCCCAGCTCTTCGCCGCCATGCCCGGCGGCTCCTTTTTCATGGTGCTCTTCTTCTCCGCCCTTTCCTGCGCCGCCTTGACCAGCCTGATCGCCATGCTCGAGCTGGCGACCCGCGTTTTGATCGACGCCGGTCTCGAGCGCCGCACGGCTCTTCTGTGGGTGGCCGGCGCCGGCCTGGTCTTGGGCGCGCCGTCGGCGCTCAAGATGGAGATCTTCCAGAACCAGGACTGGGTGTGGGGCGTCGGCCTCATGCTCTCGGGCCTCTTCTTCGCCGTCGCCGCCATGAAATTTGGCCTGGGGCGAATGCGGGAGGAGATCATCAACGCGGAGGGCTGCGAGCTGCGCATCGGGATGTGGTGGCAGATTCTGGTCGGCGTGCTGATCCCCGTGGAGGCCGTGGTGCTGCTGGTTTGGTGGCTGCGGGATCTGGGTCCCGGATGGTGGCAGCCGCTCGCCACCTACAGCGTTGGCACCGTGCTGCTGCAGTGGACGATCGCCCTCGTGGTCTTCGCGATTTTGAACCGCTGGCTGGCTCGCCACTCGGGCGTGCCGGCGGCGGAAACCGACGGAGGAGAAACGGCATGACGGCAACCGCCTGGGCGGTCGCGGCGCTCGTCTGCGGCACCGTGTGGGGAGGCTTTTTGATCCTGCTCACCCGGGCCATGCGGCTCGAAGCGCGAAAGACCCCGGACGAGCGCTGAGGACGGCTCGATGCGGCGGGATCGCCTTTTCCTGGTGGGCTTCATGGGCGCCGGCAAGACCCGGCTGGGCGGCCTGGTGGCCGAGCAGCTGGGGATTCCGCTCATCGATACCGATCATCGGGTGGAGGATGCGGCGGGCCTCAAGGTGGCCGAAATCTTTGCGCGCTACGGCGAAACCTACTTCCGCGAGCTCGAGCACAGCTGCCTGCGGCGCCTCGCGGAGGTGCCCCGGGCGGTGGTGGCCACGGGCGGCGGCGTCTTTACATTTCCGAGAAATAGACAATTGATCGCGAGTCTCGGGATATCACTGTGGATCGACGTAGATTTCGATACCATTGTCGGCCGAATGAGTGAGAGGGGACGGCTGGCGCGCCCTCTTTTTCAGGACGAATCGAGGGCGCGCGCTCTCTTCATCCGTCGACGGGTTCACTATCGGGAAGCCGACCTGAAGGTGGACGTACAGCCTGGGGAAGCCGCGGAATCCGCAGCTGCTAGAATCCTTCGGTCGCTCAGGGAAGAAAATTGCGTTACCTCGTAGTCTCCGACATGCACGGCAATTGGGATGCCTTCGCGGCGGTCCTGAGGCGCGTGCGCCGAAAACGCTTCGACGCCACCCTGGTGCTCGGCGATCTGGTCGGCTACGGAGCCGGCCCCAATCAGGTCGTCGAGGCGGTCAAGAACCTCGAGGGAACGGTCCACGTGATCCGCGGCAATCACGACAAGGTGGTCGCCGAGCTGGAGGACGGCTCCAACTTCAACCAGCCCGCCCTGGCCGCCGCCCGCTGGACCACCGAGCGCCTGACCCCGGCCAACCTCCGCTACGTGCGCGACATGCCCCTGGGGCCCAAGGTGATCACCGACGATCTCCACATTTGCCACGGCTCGCCCCTGGATGAAGACACCTACGTCTTCTCGATCTACGACGCCTACGAGATCTTCAGCAACTACCCCGAAGCCTCGGTCATCTTCTTCGGCCACACCCACATCCCCTCGCGCTTCGTGCTGCACTCCAAGGGCACGATCGAGGTCGCCGTGGTGCAGGGCGAGTCGTCGGTTCTGCACCTCGAAGAAGGCAAGCGCTACCTGCTGAACCCCGGCTCGATCGGTCAGCCGCGCGACCGCGATCCGAGGGCGGCGTACCTGGTGTACGACAGCGAGGCCAAGACCGTGCGCTGGCAGCGCATCGATTATGCGATCAGCAAAGCCCAGGAGCGCATCGTGCGCTCGGGCCTGCCCAAGGTTTTGGCCGACCGCCTCTCCCTGGGCATCTAGCGTCCCGAACCCGAGGCGCGCCCGGGCCCTCTCAAAAGGCGTCAGGGCGCCCAGTAGACCTCGACGTCCCGCTGCTCCTGATGCAGGACGCAGCGGATCGGCAGCTCCTGCACGGGCCCCGGCCGCTGCGCCCGGCGGTAGACCTCGCGCTTGGCGTCTCCGGTGATGTGGAGAATCAGCCGTCGGCAGTCGAGGAGCGCCCGGGGCGTGAGCGAGAGGCGCGGGTGAGGAGCCGTCTCGGGATAGCCCGGGACGACGAGGGTACCGCTTTCCTCACCGTCCCAAATCGCCGCGTTTTGCCGGCGGTCGCACGGGAAAAGCGAGGCCGTGTGGCCGTCACCGCCCATGCCCAGGACCACCACCTCAAAGGGCAGGTGGGGCGCGAGCCGCCCCACGACCTCCTGACCGGCCTCCTCGGGCGTCGAGTCGGGGGTCTTTAGGGGCACAAAGCCCGCCGTCGCGGCCCGATCCTGCAGCAGCGTCTCCCGCACCAACCGCTCGTTGCTCGCGTCGCTCGAGGGGTCTACCCAGCGCTCGTCGGCCAGCGTGATCGTCACCCGCTCCCAGGCAAGCTCGAGGGTGCGCAGCCTGGCGAAGAAGGGCCCAGGCGTCGAGCCGCCGGAAACCACCAGGGAGGCGCGCTCCCGCGCCTCGAGACCCGAAATCAAAGAGTCCGCCACGCTGGAGGCCAGGGCCTCCGCCAGCTTCTCGCGATCGGAAAAAATGCGTTCCTCGATCATGCCGCCGCCATCCTGGGTTGAGAAATCGGTTCTGTAGCCCGCGAACTCGAGGGCTGGAGATTTCATTAAAACGTTTTAATGCGTTTGCAGATGCTGCTACAGGAAACGCGCGCTGTCAATTCTCCCGGGCCGCCGGCCCAGGCGCCGATCGGTCTTTCCCTGCGGGCTTTCTTTAGACCCCCAACAGGTCCTAGGATGCTCGCCATGTCGAGCCCCACGTCTGGTTCCCAGGATCCGCCCGTCAAGGCCCCGGCCGGCGGCGACGGCCGCTATCCGCGGGCCGCCCTGATTCTGTACGCCCTGTGCTTTGCGGCCGTGCTCGGGCTCTCGCCGCCGCCGGCCTTGGC
>JBCCLG010000341.1:0-6210 GCA_039027015.1 Acidobacteriota bacterium
CCGCGCCGGGTGCGGGCTGGGCCAAGGCGGGAGCCGCCAGAATCCACGCCAGCAGCAGGATCATCCGCGAATTGGGTGCCATGGGTTTCTCCTTCGGGAGCTCAAGGCCCGTGTTCAGGTTTGATGCCGATATTTGATTCATTTGAATAAGACTATTTCATGCAAGCCGAATACGCGAGCCCGGCCGCCCAGGCGGGGCCGCCAAGGCCCGAGGCACGATAGCAGCACCGTTCGCCCCGGGGGGCGGCCGTCAGGCTTCCTGCAAAGCGGGCGCCCTAAGGGCCTGCGACGGCGCCTCGGCCCGGGGCGCGGACTGCGCTGCCGCCTCGCCGCGCTCGGCCAGATCGCGGCGCCAGCCGATGACGTAGGTCGAGTGCAGGGGAGAGCGCGGGATCGGCAGCGTCCCGACCTCCCACACGAAATCGGAGTCGCGACCGCCGCTGATCTCGTCGCAGAATCCCTGCAGCTCCTCCGGGGTGTAGGTCCTGAGATTCGAGACCAGCCCGTCGAAGAGGGCGATCAGCGGAATCACCGGCAGGAGCAGACCCCACAGGACGTGATGGAGGCGCCAGGGCCGCAGGCTGAACGCCGTCAGAATCGCCGCCGGGAGCGGCAGCGGCAGGCTCAGCAGCATATTGATCCAGGTGCGCCCCGTTCCCTCGAGGGCGATAAATCCGTCGGCGTTTTCAGCCGCGTCGCGCAGCATCGCCCGGACTTCCGCGGGCCTGAAATGGTGCAGGGCCGAGACGATCGATCGCACCCTGGGCGTTCCCGGCGGCGGGCTGAAGGCGTCCACGGGCTCGGCGAAGTAGTCCACCCGGTCGCCCAGCTCCTCCTTCAGCCGCTCGAAGGCGGAAAGATTTGGATAGAGGTCGCTGAACACCACCCGCGGCCGCACTTCGGGGTCGAGCCGATCGACCAGATCCATCACCACGCCCGCGGAGCCCGAGCACAGGTCCAGGACCTCTTCCGCACCTGTTTTGTGCAGAAGCTTTGTCATCGGGACCGTAGCATTCTGGTAAACGGCGAGGTGCCGCTGCGCGAGGCCTAATCCCTTCTGGAAGAGCTGGCGCCAGGTGGCGGGCATCCAGCTCTGCTCATGAAGCTCGAGGAGATGCAGTCTTTTCATTTTGAGAGCTCACAAAAATCACGATTCGAGACCAAGCGATCGTTCGGATTGTAGAGAAATCGCCCTACAGGAATCCTTAAGGAGAGAGAAAATTGAAAGGTCAATATCTCTGGCCCCTCGGGCGCAGGCGGCCGGTCCCCCTACCGGCGGCAGGCCCCAATCCAGCGGGTCTCGGGGCCGATCGGACAGTCTTTTTATCCAGAAAAAAGCGCCGGCCTGGCGGCCGGCGCTCGAGAGCTCTCCGAGGAAGCGGCAGAGGCCGCGGGGCGCTCGCTCTAGATCTCCCCGAGATCCACCCGGTCGGCGTCGATCACGGCGGGCAGCGCCCGGACCTTCTCGAGCACCTCGTCCGACGGCGCCTGGTCGAGGCGCGCCACGGCCATCGCCTTGCCGGCGTCGGTTTGGCGGGCCAGATGAATCTCGGCGATGTTTAGGCCGGCGTCTCCCAGCACCGTACCCAGCTGGCCGACCACGCCCGGAACGTCGCGGTTGCGCACCACCAGCAGGGAGCCTTTGGGCCGGAACTCCAGGCGATACTCGTCGAGCTGCAGGATGCGGCCCTCGTTGTCCTCGAAGAGCGTTCCGCCGATGATGCGCTCCTCGTCGCCCGAGGCGAGGCGGATTTCGAGGTAGTTGGGATAGCCCGTCTGGCGGCTGTCGGCGATCACCCGCCGCACCTCGATGCCCCGCTCGACGGCCACGGTTTCGGCGTTGACGAAGTTCACGGTGTCGCCCATCGAGCGGGTCAAGACGCCCTTGGTAGCGGCTACGGTGACCGGCGCGTGCAGCTCCTCGGCCACGCCGTGCAGCACCACCTCGAGCCGGCGCAGGTCGGCGCCATCACCCAGGCATGAGGCCAGGCGCCCCAGCTTGTCGGCCAGGCGCAGCCACGGCGTACCCGACTTGCCCGCCGGGCGGAACGGCAGGTTGACCGCCGAAACCTCCAGCGAGCCGCCGAGGGCCGCGAGCACCATGCGCGCGGTTTGGGTCGAGATTCGAACCTGGGCCTCCTGGGTCTGAGCGCCCAGGTGGGGCGTCGCCACCACCCGCGGGTGCTTGGCCAGGGAGTAGTCGGCCGGCGGTTCCTGGCTAAAGACGTCGAGGCCGGCGCCCGCGATGTGGCCGCTCTCGAGAAGCTCATAGAGCACCGCCTCATCGACCGTACCGCCGCGCGCGCAGTTGACCAGAAGGGCGCCTTTCTTCATGGCGCGCAGGCGATCACCGGAGAGAATGTTGCGCGTCTCGTCGGTGAGGGGAACGTGGAGGGTCACCACGTCGGCCTCCGCAAGCATGGCCTCGAGCTCCATGGGCTGGGCCTCGGCCTTGCGCACCGCGTCGTCCGAGAGGAAGGGATCGTAGGCCAGGATCTTCATGTCGAAGGCGCGAGCCCGTCGCGCGACCTGCTGGCCGATGCGGCCAAATCCGATGAGGCCGAGGGTCTTATCCTGCAGCTCGGCGCCCACCCACTTCTTGCGGTTCCACTGCTCGTTCTGCAGATCGATGTGGGCCGAGGCGACGTTGCGGGCCAGGGCCAGGAGCAGGGCGAAGGTGTGCTCGGTCGCCGAGATGAGGTTGGCCGTGGGCGCGTTGACCACCAGGATGCCCAGCTCGGTGGCCGCCTTGGTGTCCACGTTATCGACGCCGATTCCGGCGCGTCCGACCACCCGCAGGCGGCGGCCCGCCTTTAGCACGTCGGCGGTGACGGTGGTGCCGCTGCGCACCACCAGGGCGTCGTAGTCACCGAGGATTTCGGTGAGGCGCGGCTTATCTTCGGCGGCCAGCTCGTCGACCTGGTGGCCGGACTCCCGCAGCATGGCGAGGCCGGTTTTTTCGAGGGGATCTGAAACCAAGATGCGATACATGAGTTCTCCAGCTAGAAGGTCGCTGCGCGGTCAAGGGTCTTAGGGGCTTAACTGTTGAGCTCGGCGATCGTCTCGAAGAGGGCCTCGAGATCGCTCACCTGGACTTCGCCCATGTGGCCGATGCGGAACGTCTCGGGCTTCCACACGCCGTAGCCGCCGCCGACGATGATGCCTTTCTCTTCGCGCAGGGCGGCCACGAGGTCGGGGGCGGCCATCGACCCCGACGGCGGCTTGAGGCAGCTGACGGTGGGCGAAGCGCCGTCGGGGGTCGACGCGTAGGTGTAGCCGTTGTCGGCGGCCCAGCGCTCGGTGCGCGCGCGCAGCTCCAGGTGGCGCTGCCAGCGCGCCTCCATGCCGCCCTCTTTCTCCATGCGGTCGAGCTGCTTTTGAAGCGCCCAGATCTGCGGGATCGCCGGCGTGGTGATCGTGCCGCCGGTGAGGTGCTTGGCGTGGTAGCGCTTGAGGTCTGTGTAGTAGCCGCGATGCTCGATCTCCTCGGCCTTGGCCAGCGCCCGTTCCGAGGCGGTGATGAAGCACAGGCCGGGCGGAACCGCCAGGGCCTTGTGGCTGCTGGTGAAGAGATAGTCGACCCCCCACTTCTCGGTCTGTACCTCGGCGCCGGCGAGAGAAGACACGGCGTCTACGTAAACAAGGGCGTCCGACTCCTCGCGCACCACCTGGGCGATCTCCGCCAGCGGGTTGAGCACCCCCGTGGAGGTCTCGTTGTGGGCCAGGGTCACCGCCTCGTAATCGTTGCGGCGGCGAAGCGCCTGGCGCACCAGATCCGGATCGATCGGCTGTCCCCAGGGCGCTGTCACCTGATCGACCTTCTTGCCCCAGGCGTCGCATACGGTCTTGAAGCGCTCTGAAAAGGCGCCGTTGGTCAGGCAGAGGACGCTCGAGCGGATCGTCGAGCGCACCACGATGTCCCAGGCTAGGGAGCCCGAGGAGGTGACCACCATCACCTCGCCGGAGGTTCCGAAGACCGCGGGCAGGCGCGCCCGCACGTCGGCATGAACTGCCTTGAACTCCGGGCCGCGGTGGCCGATGGGGTGCTGCGTCATCGCCTCGCGGACTTCTTCGGCGACGTAAGTGGGGCCTGGCAGGAAGAAGCGGATCGATTCGCTCATCGGAATGTCCTCGGGCAGCGCGCCGGGCGTCCTGGAGCTTCTCGAGGCGCGCGGCCGGCGGGTGATCTGTGAAAGGGCTTGTCTCGGTCTCGACTTGCCGCATTGCGGCGTGATCGAACGGCCGGGACTTTAACATCCGATCTCTCTCGGCGAAACAGCCGTGACCCGAATCTGGCGATCTCGTGAACGACTCGGCCCCGGATTCGCTGGGTCTAGGACTAAATCGATTTTCTTCTACGTTTCTTGACGGCCGCGCGGTCGCGCTCGGTTCGGGCCGGGCGGGCGGTCCGCGATACCATCGCCGGTATGAGACACCTCTCCCGCCGTCGACGCGAGCAGCTCAGGCCCTCCTGGATCGGGCCGCTTCTCTTCTTTTGGGCCCTGACCCTGCCGGGCTGCGGCGAGATTCCGGGGGGCCAGGCGCCAGCGACAGCGGCGGGAACGGCCGAGTTGTCGGGCGGCACCCTGCGCCTCATGACCTGGAACGTCGAGTTTCTGTGGGACGGGCGCGCCCCTGAAGACGGCGACGCCGACTTTCCCTGGAAGGGCTCTCCAGACGGGGCCGCCGAGCACATGGAGCGGCTGGCCGAGGTCATCAGGCGCGAGAGCCCCGACGTCGTCAACCTGGCGGAGGTCGAGAGCCGCGAGGCGCTCGAGCTCTTTGCGGAGAGCTTTCTCGGCGATCTCGGCTATCGGGTGTACTTCGTTCAGGGGAACGATACCGCCACCGGGCAGGACATGGGCCTGCTCAGCCGGCTCGAAGTCTCGACCCTGAGCCGCGACACCCGGCGCGGACGCTCGGGCCGAACCCGCAAGGGCGTCTCCAAACACTACGTGGCGACCCTGAGCGTGCCGACCGCGGATCGCGGGTCGCTCGAGATCGGTCTGGTGGGCCTGCACCTTCTCGCCAGGCCCGACCGCGAGAACCGACGGGCGCCGCGCGAGGCCCAGGCCGACGCGATTCGCCGCATGGCGATGGACCTGGCGGATCAGAGACGCCAGGTGATCGTGTGGGGCGACTTCAACGACTTCGACGGCGAGACCCTGGACCACGACGGCTCGCGCCCGATCACCCGGGTGCTCGAGTGGATCCGCGGCATGGACCCCGACGACCCGGCGGACGACCTGGTGAACGTCGTTTCCGAGCTGCCCCGCCCGGAGCGCTACACCACCGAGCGGCGGGGCCGCAACGCTCGGCGCAGCGCCATCGACCACGCCCTGGTGAGCCCCGCTCTCGCCGAGCGCCTCGAGGCGGTGCGCATTCCGCGCCACGACCCCTACACGGTGAGCGACCACTACCCCATCGTCTTCGAGCTGAGCCTGGGGCCGGGCTAAACGCGAGTTTTCGGTCTTCGGGAACCTTCCGGCGTGCGCCGCGTATACGTAAACTGCGTATACGCACCCTGCGCATAAAACCGGCGCATAAAACCGGCGCATAAAACCGGAGTCCCCGTCCCGATGACGAAAGCCCCTCGCGACCCACACCGCAAACCCTCGCCCCGCCTTCCCCTCAAGCCGGCGGACTTCCTTCTCCTCGCCGTCCTGCAGGACGGGCCCCTCCACGGCTACGCCCTGGGCCGGGAGATGGCGCGCCGTTCGGCGGGCGAGATCAAGATTCGCCCGGGCGATCTCTACCGGGTTCTCTACCGCCTGGCCGAACAGGGCATCGTGGAGGCGATCGAGGATGCCGAGGACGGCGAGCGGCGGACTCGATACCGCCTTTCGGCCCTCGGCCGCAGAACGCTGACCGCCGAGGCCCACCGGGTCGCCCGGCTGAGCGCTGAGGTGCTGGCCGCGGCCGGCGAAGCGGAGCGCTCGTCGTGAAGGGGCGCGAGCGGCTCTTCGAGCTCGTTTTAGCCCTCTACCCGCGCCGCTACCGCGCCCGCTTCGGCGACGAGCTGCGCGGCCTCTACCGGGAAGCCGCGGGGCAGGGCGGCGCCGAGGCGAGTCGCCTGCTCGCCGATCTTCTCCGCAGCCTGCCCGGAACCTGCCTCGACCACGCGCGTCTTCACCACCTTCCCCGAAGGCGCACCCCCGACTCGGCACACAGAATTGAGGAGGCCACCGTGCTCGACTCCCTCGAACGCCA
>JBCCLG010000342.1:0-6172 GCA_039027015.1 Acidobacteriota bacterium
GCCGGCCGGCGAGGCGCTCAGGCCGCTCGGCGCGGCCGGTACGCTCAGCGGCTCGCCGTAGAGAAAGTTGATCGCCGCGCGGTCGTCGTTGCCCAGGCGGGCTCCGCGGTTGTCGTTGTGCGCGCTGGCGCGCATCAGGGCGTCGTTCTTGTCGGAGGTGTTGCACGGCCCGCTCGAGTCGTCGCCGCAGGAGTGGCCGAGGCCCAGGGTATGGCCCAGCTCATGACCGAAGACCTGGGCCGCCCGATTGGGCAGGGAGAGGAAGCACCCGACGTTTGCGGCCGTCACGATATCGCCGCCGAGGATGGTGATGAACTCGGTGCCGTTGAAGGTGTGGCGCGAGTTGGGGTCAAACCAAGGACCGCCGATCGCCAGCGTGCCGCCCATCTGGCAGTCGAAGGCATCGCCGATGTCGCCCGAAAGGTCGTCAAAGAGGATGACGTTGAAGTTGTCGAAGGTGCCGGTGCCGCCGGTCAGGCCGGACTGGCCGGCGTACACCAGATTGATGGGCGTTGCGGGATCGTTATTCCAGGCCCGCAGGGCGGTCTGGAACTCCGGGTGGCCGCCGCTCGGAAGACCCGGCTGGCCGCCGTTGTGGCTGAACCAGCGCACGCCGGTGTTGGTGTCGAACTCCCGGTAGCGGGTGGGCACGCCGTTGCGCGAGATGAGGGTGAATTTCTCGACCTGGTTGGTGACCTCGGCGGCCGCCGCCGCCGAGTCCAGCCAATAGTCGGCGGGGCGGGGCGCCCCGGACCGACCGTCGCGAAGCCACGACGTAAAGCGCCCGAAGTCGCGCGCCCGCTCCGGCTCTAGAAGCTTGCGGCCGGGCAGATTCACCTCGTGGGCGCCTTCGAAATTGCGAAAGAGCATCTTCTCGCCGTTCACCTCTGAGACGTGGAAGAGGCCCTGGGAGAGGTGCAGAAGGCGGTAGGTGCCGGCCTCGCCGGTGGCGCGCAGGAAAATCAGGGCCTTCTGGCCCGGCTCGAGCCGAGGCATGCCGGAGAAGCGAAGCTGGAGCCCTTCCCGGGTCACGCCGCCCGGCAGCAGGATGCGCAGCGGCAGGGCGGGATCCTGGAGATCTTCACCCGCGATCCACTCGATGACCTCCACGGTCAGCTCGGTGCGCGGCCGCTCGGCGTCGGCGCTCGGCACCATGGAGAGCGCCGACACCTCGGCGATCGCGTCCGCCTGGGCCGCCAGGTCGGCATCGGCCACGCGCACAAAGGTCGTGGCGGCGGCGGGGGCCGCGGCGCCGAGCGCTGAAACGCCGAGAGCCAGCAAAGAAAAAGTCCACCCGAAGAGCCTCTTCGATCGCACCATGCTGTTTGAACCTCCAGGCCGAAGCCTTCGATGATAAAGCGCCCCTCACGGTTCCGGCCGGGGAGTGCCGCCTATTTTGTTATTCTAGCATTTCTGAGGTTTTAGATTCCTCAGAGCCAGAAGAGGCCTCGGTCTTCGCGGATTTCTCCAGCAGCTGGCTCAGGCGCCGCACCTCATGCGCGAGGCTTTCCACCTGATTCTCGAGCTGTTTGGTGTTGTCGAGGGTCATCTCGTCGATGAACACGGCGTTGGCGAGAGACAGGCCCAGCACGCCGCCGATCAGCACAGCGACGGCAAAAAAGAGGCGCGCCCCCATCTCCCAGCCCTCGCCTCCCCGCTCGCCGATCTTGTCGGGGTATTCGTTCCAGCCCTCGAGGGTGAAGATCTGGAACATCGAGTAGAGCGACCTGGCGGGGTCTCCGAATTTCTCCGGGAAGACCTCGCCGAAGATGGCGTGGGCGGAAAGGGAGAAAAGCAGATTGACCAGCGCCAGGCCAAGAAAAACGCCAACGGAAGCCTTGAGCGAGCGCCCGATGCCGGCCGCCAGATTCGCGGCGTCGGGGATGAAGCGCAGCAGCCGGAAGAGGCGGAAAAGGCGGCCGGCCCGGAAGACCGGCAGCCAGATCGGATAGTGCTCCTGGTGGGCGAAGGGCTCGACGAGAACGGGCAGGCAGAGCACCGTGATGATCAGATCGAAGCGATTCCAGCCCGAGGCGCGGTAGCGGCGCCACCCCAGGCGCCGCACTTTGAGCACCACCTCGAGCAAGAAGAAGAGCACGCAGGCGTAGTCGACGCGGTTGAGGAAAATCCGCTGCTCGCTGCCCTCGGCAAAGAAACCCGCGGCGGTCATCGCGGCGGTATTGATCAGGATCACGGCCATCACCAGCCGCTCCGAGATCAGGATGTCTACGAGCCGTTGTCCCATGCTGACCGAGCCCCGCTCCCGCCCGTCACTCGAATGCGGCCGCGAACGCCTCCTCGAGGTCCGCCAGGAGGTCCTCCACGCGCTCGATGCCGACCGAAAGGCGCAGCAGGGAGTCGCTCATTCCAAGCTCGGCCCGCACCTCCGCCGGCACCGAGGCGTGGGTCATGATGGCCGGGTGATTGACCAGTGACTCCACCGCGCCCAGCGACTCCGCCAGCTGGAAGACCCGCAGGCTGCCGGCTAGCCGGCTGGCGTGCTCGAGATCGCCGTCGAGCACAAAGGTAACCATGCCGCCGGGCCCGTCCATCTGGCGCTGGTAGAGAGCGTATTCGGGGTGAGAGGGCAGCGCCGGGAAGAGGACCTTCGCGACCCTGCCGTGCCCGCCCAGCCACTCGGCGATGCGGCTCGCGTTTTCGGCATGGCGCTGCATGCGCACGTCGAGGGTCTTGATGCCGCGCAATGTCATCGAAGCATCAAAGGGCCCCATCACGCTGCCGATCGCGTTCTGCAGGAATCGGAGGGTCTCGACCAGGTCGAGGCGATCCGCCACCACCAGGCCGCCGACCACGTCGGAGTGGCCGTTGAGATATTTGGTGGCCGAGTGCATCACCAGATCGAAGCCGTGCTCCAGGGGTCGCTGGAAGATCGGCGACGAGAAAGTGTTGTCGCACACCAGGAGAACGTCGGGATTGGCGCGCCGCGCGATCTCGGCGATGGCCTTGAGGTCCACCAGCTTGAGCATCGGATTGGTCGGCGTCTCCACCCACACCATCCGCGTGTCGCTGTCGATGGCGTCCTGGGACAGCTCCAGATCGGTCATGTCGACGTAGCTCACGTCGAGCTTCTGGGAGCGCTCCCGGACCTGCGAGAGCAGCCGCCTCGAGCCGCCGTAGAGGTCGTCCATGGCGACGATTTTGTCGCCGCTGTCGAGCAGCTCGAGCAGCGTCGCCATGGCCGCCAGACCCGAGGCGAAGGCGAAGCCGCCGCAGCTCGGGTCATCGTCCTCGGTGAGCGTCGAGCCCTCGAGCGAGGCGATCATCCTCTCGAGGGCGTACCGCGTCGGGTTGTGCGAGCGGCTGTACTCGAAGCCCTGGTGAACGCCCGGCGCCTCCTGCGCGTAGGTCGCGGCGGTGAAGATCGGCGGCACCACCGCGCCGGTCACCGGCTCGGGCTTCTGTCCGCCGTGGATCACCAGGCTTCCGAGGCCGAGTGAAAGGGTGTCGCGAGATCGGTCGTCGCGGGAATGCTGGCTCATGCGGTCGACGCTCCTGTGAATGAGGCGGATGGTGGTGACGGGCCCCGGGCCTTCCTCGACCCTCGCGGCCGGCCGTCACCCAAGACATTCTGAGGCGCCGAGTTTACGCGATGGCTCCCTCGGCCGGATTCCTCGCCGGGGTCTTAGGGGCCCTGGACCGCCGACTCGGCCCGCCGGGCCGGAGCCTATTTTCGAAGCAAATGCCGCAGGTCGAGCTGCCGGAGCCGCTGCTCCAGCCCGGGCTCTGAGACCTCGAGATCCCGAGCCATGGCGCTCAGGGAGCCCCGGTGCTTCTCGGCGGCCAGCCGCAGCTCCTCCACCCGCAGGTCCGCGGGCTTGCGCACCCGCTCCGACCGCGCGATCAGGTGGTAGAGCGACGTTCGCGAGATGCCGAGGGCCCTGGCCGTCGGCAGGATCCTGAAGCCGTTCGAGCGCAGGGCCTCGAGCAGCTCCTCCTCGCTGACCTCCGCCGGACGGCGATAGGACTTCTTGCGGGGCCCGGCGGGGACCGGGGGCGCCGAAGAGGCGGCGGCGTTCGGAGCCTCGGACTGGCACGACTCTTCGGCGGAAATCAGCTCCTCGAGGCGGTGGGCCACCTCCCCGGGCGCGGCGCTGCGAGCGATGATCACCAGCTGCCGCACCAGATTCCGCAGCTGCCGCACGTTGCCGGGCCAGTCGTAGAGGGCCAGGCGGGCGAGCAGCGAGCCGCGCAGCCACTCGGGGGCTTTTCTGGGCATCTGCTCCTCAACACCCGCCAGCTCGAGCTTCAGGAAGTGGAAGAAGAGGCGCCCCAGGTCCTCCTTGCGCTGGCGCAGGGGAGGAAGCCGCAGATCGTAGCCCGCGATGCGGTGCAGAAGCGGCGCTCGAAACCGACCCTGGGCGATTCGGCTCTCGAGCTCCGCGTCGGTGGCGGCGATCAAACGCACGTCCACCGTGCGCGGCCGATCGCCGCCCACGCTTTGGATCTCGCCGGTCTCGAGGGCCCGCAGCAGAAGGGGCTGCACGTCTTCCGGCGTCTCGCCGATCTCGTCGAGAAAGAGCGTGCCGCCGTTGGCCTGCTGGAAATAGCCGTGCCGCTGGGCCACCGCCCCGGTGTAGGCACCGCGGGTGGCCCCGAAGAGTTCAGACGCCGCCAGGGTCGCCGGGATCGCCGCCATGTTGACGCTCACCAAGGGCCCGCCGCGGCGCTGGCCGTGGGCGTGGATGGCGCGGGCCACCATCTCCTTGCCGGTACCGGTTTCGCCGCGCAGCAGAACGGGCACGTCGAGGGACGCGACCCGCTCGATGTCTCGCCGCACCTGCAGCAGCCCGTCGCTCTCGCCCACCAGGTCGAAGCTTTCGCCGAGCCGAAAGGGCACCGGATGCCTGCGATGCAGCAGGAGCACCACCGACTCCGCCAGCTGAATGACCACCCCGCGGTCCACCTCCTCGGAGCTCAGAAGGCGCGTTGAGGCGAGCGGCGTACCGTTGACGATCACGGCGGTTGGCGTACCGCCGGCGTCGATCTCCAGTCCGCCATCGAGGGTCGCGGGGCGGATGCACCAGGGCTTGCGGCTCAAATAGGGATCCGCGAGGGGACGGCGGGGCTGTCCGGGCCCCACGAAATAAGGCTCTAGCCGGGAGATCGGGGCCTCGCGATCCGACATCAGCTCCGTGAGCATGGCGCTTTCGCCCACCCTGGAGAGCGTGCCGTGGAAAAGGAGGGTCAGCCCGGGCACCAGAGTCTTGGTCCAGGCGTGGGGAGCCTCGACATCCGGGCGAGTGTCGGCAGAAAGCTGGCGCTGCCAGCTGTCAGAAGCGGTCACTGGAAAGGACTCGGTGGACGGCGAACCGCGGCAGGAGGGTGCGATAGAGGAAGCTGAACCCCTCGAATGAGACAGATGGACCTGAGCATAGCCCATCGAAGCCGCGAGGCCCAGTATTTATCGATCGCTCTGGACTCGGGCGGTCGAGTCGCGGCTGCCGAGGCCGCCGCTCAGGCGGCGCTGCGCAGCCGAGAAAGGGCCAGGCCCGCGAGCAGCGCCGCCAAAACGACGAGACCTCCGGGGCTCACAATCGGAATCTCGACCGCCGGCGCTCCCCGGGAGAGGACGACGGTGCGGTTGGCGGCGACGTTCTCGAGCACCGCGATTCCGCCGTCGGGCCAGCGCACCTCGACCCGATCGGCCGCCGGGGCGTCGCCCAGCCCGAAGTGGACCTCCAGGGGATTCTGCGACAGAAAGTTATTGCCGGCCTGAACCTGGCGCAGCTGCTCCTGCCCGCCCACCTGAACCCGCACCTCGGCCCCCACGGCGTAGCCGTTGCCCCCGGGCTGGCGAAGGTCAAAAGCCAGCCAGTGGGCCGAGTCCACCGGCGGAGCGCCGACGCTCAGAAGATCGTTGCGAAAGAGCCTCGAACTCCCGCGGTTGTTGCCGACCAGGATGTCGACGTCGCCGTCGAGGTCGTAGTCGAAGCACACGACGGCCCTACCCTGCCCAAAATGATGAAGAGAGTATGCCCTCACTCTTAGACCACCTGTCAGTACAATATTCTCAAAACTGGCGTACTCTTTCTAGAATCACATAGGCCACCACAGCTCCTACCGAAAAGGGCCCCCTTTTCGTTCTATTCTCCTTCTGACTAAGTATGTTTTTGTTTTCTCGCCAGGACTTCTGGTTTGGGATTCCCTTTTA
>JBCCLG010000343.1:0-6155 GCA_039027015.1 Acidobacteriota bacterium
CACGGCGGCGCTGGCCGCGGCCTTCCTGGCCACGGCGGCGTGCGCCGCGGTGCCCCTGGCCTTTCCGATCGTGGTGATCTCGGCGCTGATCGTGCTGGTGCCGGGCCTTACCGTGACTCTGGCGATGACCGAGCTGGCCACCCGCAATCTGGTTTCGGGCGCGGCGCGCCTGGCCGGCGCGCTGCTGATGTTCATGACCATCGGCGTGGGCTTCGCGCTCGGCAGCCGCACCGGCGCGCTGGCCTTCGGCTCGCCGGCGGCGGTCGATCCGGGGGCCCAGCCGGTTTGGAGCGAGTGGGTCGCCCTGGCGATCACCGCCGGCGCCCTGCTGGTGCTCTTCCGCGCCCATCCGCGCGACTACCCGTGGTTCGTGGCGATCGCCGCCCTCGCCCTGGTGGGCAGCAGAGCGGGCGCGGCGCTCCTCGGGCCGCAGCTCGGGGCCCTGGTCGGCGCGGTGCTGATCGGCGTTGTGGGCAACGCCATCGCGCGCTTTCGCAATCGTCCGGCGCTGATCACGCAGATGCCCGGCCTGATGCTGCTGGTGCCCGGCAGCCTGGGGTTCCGCAGCGTCGCCGCCCTGGTGGAGCAAGACACGCTGGCCGGCGTGCAGACCGCCTTTACCGTGGTGCTGGTGGCGATCTCGCTGGTGACCGGCCTGCTCTTGGCCAACGTCCTGCTGCCGCCGCGCCGGATCCTCTGAAGGGGGCGCCCTTTTGCCGGATGGGGAATTCTCGGACGCGCCCGCGCGTTGAATCTGATGTCAACACACTAAGATCTATAAATCTTAGCCCGGTGAACTAAAATCGAGAGAGTTCCGAGAGGCGCGGCGCGCTCTTCTCATCAAGCTTCCGCGAGGTGATTGCCATGGATATCAACAAGCTGACTCAGAAGTCCCAGGAGGCGGTGCAGAGCGCCCAGGCCAAGGCCGTGGAATTCGGCCATCAGGAGGTCGACGCCGAGCACCTTCTGCTGGTTTTACTCGAGGATCAAGAGGGCCTGGTGCCGCGAATTCTCGAGCGGGCGGACGCGGTGACCCGCAGCCTGGCCGAGAAGGTTGCCCGGGACCTGCGCTCCCGTCCCAAGGTTTCGGGGCCCGGCGCCGAGGCCGGGAAGATCTTCGTCACCCAGCGCTTCCAGCGCCTGATGCTCGCGGCCGAGAAGCAGGCGAAGCGCCTCAAGGACGAGTACGTTTCGGTGGAGCATCTGGTGCTGGCCATGCTCGACGAGAGGCCGGCCGGAGCCGCCGGCCGCCTGCTGGCCGAGCACGGGGTGTCGGCCAACGATTTTCTGCAGGCGCTCCAGAGCGTCCGCGGTCACCAGCGGGTGACCAGCGCCAACCCCGAGCAGGCCTACGAGGCCCTCGAGAAATACGGTCAGGATCTGGTGGAGATGGCGCGGCGAGGCAAGCTCGATCCGGTGATCGGACGCGACGAGGAAATCCGGCGCGCGGTGCGCATCCTGTCGCGAAAGACCAAGAACAACCCGGTGCTGATCGGCGAGCCCGGGGTGGGTAAAACCGCCATCGTGGAGGGTCTCGCCCAGCGCATCGTGAGCGGCGACGTGCCCGAGTGGCTGAAGGATCGAGCGGTCTTCTCCCTCGACATGGGTTCGCTTCTGGCCGGCGCGAAGTACCGCGGCGAGTTCGAGGAGCGGCTCAAGGCGGTGCTGTCTGAAATCAAGGAGTCGGACGGCAGGATCCTGCTCTTCATCGACGAGATCCACACCATCGTAGGCGCCGGCAAGGCCGAGGGCGCCACCGACGCCGGCAACCTTCTAAAGCCCATGCTGGCGCGCGGTGAGCTGCACTGCCTGGGCGCCACCACCCTCGACGAACACCGCAAGCACATCGAAAAAGACGCCGCCCTCGAGCGCCGCTTCCAGCCCGTGACGGTGGACGCGCCCTCGGTGGAGGACACCATCTCGATTCTGCGCGGCCTGCGCGAGCGCTTCGAGGTGCACCACGGCGTGCGCATCCAGGACAACGCGCTGGTGGCGTCCGCCACCCTCTCCCACCGCTACATCACCGATCGCTTTCTGCCGGACAAGGCCATCGACCTGATGGACGAGGCCTCGGCCATGATCCGCACCGAGATCGACTCCATGCCCGCGGAGCTGGACGCCGTAACCCGCCGGGTGATGCGTCTCGAGATCGAGGAGGCGGCCCTGCGCAAGGAGAAGGACCGCGCCTCCAAAGACCGGCTCAAGACTCTGCGCGGCGAGCTGGCCGATTTGCGCAACGAGCACGACGCCATGCGCGACCGCTGGGAGAGCGAGAAGGCCGGCATCGACGCCGTGCGCTCCCTGCGCGAGCAGATCGAGAAGGTGCGCCTCGAGATCGAGACCGCGACCCGCCACAACGACCTCAACCGCGCCGGCGAGCTGCAGTACGGCCGCCTGCCCGAGCTGGAGAGGGAGCTTCAGGAGAGCGAGCGAGCGCTGGCCGAGCGGCAGCGCTCGGGCGAGAGCCTGCTGCGCGAGGAGGTGACGGAAACCGAGATCGCCGACATCGTCTCCAAGTGGACCGGCGTGCCGGTCACCCGCCTCATGGAGGGCGAGCGCGAGAAGCTCCTGCGCCTCGACGAGATCCTCCACCGCCGGGTGATCGGCCAGGACGAGGCCGTGCAGCTGGTGGCCGACGCGGTGATCAGGGCGCGCGCGGGCATCAAGGACCCGCGCCGGCCGATCGGCTCGTTCATCTTTCTGGGACCCACCGGCGTCGGCAAGACCGAGCTGGCCAAGACCCTGGCCGAGGCGATGTTCGACAGCGAAGACAACATCGTGCGCATCGATATGTCGGAGTACATGGAGAAGCACGCGGTCTCGAGGCTGCTGGGGGCGCCCCCGGGCTACGTCGGCTACGACGAGGGTGGCCAGCTGACCGAGGCGGTGCGCCGCAAGCCCTACTCGGTGCTGCTCTTCGACGAAATCGAGAAGGCCCACCCCGACGTTTTCAACGTGCTGCTCCAGCTGCTCGACGACGGCCGCCTGACCGACTCCCAGGGCCGCACGGTGGACTTCAAGAACACCGTGGTGATCATGACCTCCAACATCGGCTCGCCCTACCTGATCGACGGGGTGACCGACGACGGCCAGATCGGCGAGGGCGCGCGGGCCGCGGTCAAAAACGAGCTGCGCGGCCACTTCCGACCGGAGTTCCTGAACCGCGTCGACGATACGGTGCTCTTCAAGCCGCTGATGCTGGAAGAGATCGAGCAGATCGTCGGCCTGATGCTGGAGGATCTGCGCGCCCGCCTCGCCGAGCGCCGCATCGGCCTGGAGCTGTCGGAGGCGGCGCGCGAGCACGTGGCCCGCGAGGGCTACGACCCGGTCTACGGCGCCCGTCCGCTGAAGCGCTTTCTGCAGCGCTCCCTGGAAACCCGAATCGGCCGGGCGCTGATCGCCGGCGACGTCGGCGAGGGCTCGAGCCTGCGGGTGGACCTCGAGGACGGCGATCTCGAGATCCGGGTGGAGGAGCCTTCGGCGTCGGCCGCCCCGGATCGCGCCGCCGTGCCGGCCGAGGAGACCCTCGTCGCGGGCTGATCGGCGGGCTTGACGTCGGCGTAGAATCGGCGAATGCCGAGTCGTGCAGAAAGCGCGGGGCGCCCGGCGCTGCCCCGAGATCGATGGAGACCGCGTGCCCTCGCCTGCGGTCTCGCCGCGCGTGCCCTGCTGAGCGCGGCCGCGGCCGCCGTCCTTTGGGTCTCCGGCCAGGCGTCCGGGGACCCCGCGCGGGGTCGAGAGCCCCTGTGGCCCCAGGCCCCCGAGGGCGAGAGGCGCGCGCGCATCGAGCGCCTGGTGCTCGAGCCGGCGAGGGACTTGCCCGATGAGGCCCGGGAGCGCAGGCTCGAGGAGATGGCGGGCTCGAGCTTCGCTTTCCTGCGCGGCAGCGCGGCTCTTTTCCACCGGGACCTCGAGGCGTCGCGGGCCTTCGAGCGGCAGGCCGCCGTCAAGGCGCTGCCGGCGATCGTGATTCAGGGCGACGCCCACGCGCTCAACGTCGGCGCGTTCGAGGACGGGGACGGCCGCCTGATCTTCGACCTGAACGACTTCGACGAGGCCCGCGTCGGCGATTTCCGGGCGGATCTCTGGCGGGTGGCCGTCTCCCTGAGACTCCTCGCCCAAGAGCTAGGCGCGCTCAAGAGCGAGAGCGTCGACGCCGCGGTGGGCGCCCTCGCGCAGTCCTACCTCGAGCAGCTCCTCGCCTTCGCCGACGGCGACGACGAGGCGTCTTTCAGGCTCGACGCGCAGAGCGCCCGCGGCCCGGCTCGCCGCCTGATTCTCGAGGCCCGAGAAGAGGAGGGCCGAGAGGCGATGCTCCGCGAGTGGACCCGCGGCCGGGGCGAAAAGAGGCGCTTTCGCGCCGGCTCCAAGATCGCCCGCGTAGCCCCCGAGACCGAGCGGGCTCTGCGCTCGGCCCTCGCGAGCTCCGCCTTCGCGGATCGCTTCGAGGCGGACTCTCTCTCCGTTCTCGCCGTGGCGCGCCGCCTGCGCGCCGGCCTTGGCTCTTTGGGGGTCGACCGCTTCTACGTGCTGATCGAGGGACCCGGGCCCGGGGGGCTCGACGACGTGATCCTCGACTTCAAGGCTCAGCCCGAGCTGCCGCGGGCGCCGGGAAGCGCCTCGCCCCTCGCCGGATCGCCCGGCTGCCGGGTCTCGCGCGCCGAAGAGCTGCTTCTCGCCGCCGGCGATCCGTATCTCGGCTGTCTCTCCTTCGGCGGTCAAAGCTTCTCGGTGCGCCAGCGCAATCCGCTCAAGAAATCCATGAAGGCGCGCAAGCTCGAAGGCAGCGGCGATTTAGCGTCCCTGGGGCGCGAGATCGGCCGCGTTTTGGCCGCCGCCCACGCGCGCGGCGCCGCCTCCTTCGACGACTCGGCCGCCGCGCTCTTCTCAGGGTCCGGGGCCGCCGCGGCCGCGCGCCGGACCTTCTCCCGCGAGGTCCTGGAATTCTCGGCGGCCTACGCCCGGCAGGTCGAGCGCGACCTCGAGATCTTGAGGGGCGCGCTTCCGCGATGAGCGAGGAGGGCGTCCCGGGACCGGCCCCCAGCCGGCGGGCCTGGAGAATCTTTCTGCTGGCGGCGATTTTGGCGGCGGCGGCCCTCCACTCGGCGCGGCCCCTGTGGAGCTCGGATCTCTTCTGGCACCTCTCGAGCGGGCGCCTCTTTTTAGACACCTGGAGCCTGCCCGCCGCCGATCCCTTGACCTACACGGCGGGCGAGAGAACGTGGGTGCATCACGAGTGGCTCTCGCAGGTCGCCCTGGCGCTCGCCGAGCGCGGCCTTCCCGGCACGGGAGATCTGCGCGGCCTGAGGGCCGTGCGGGCGGCGCTGGTGGTCGCGGGTCTGCTGCTTCTCTTCGCGGCAGCGAGGCGGCGCTTCGGCACCGACGCCGGTCTGCTGGTCGTGGCCCTGGCGTGGATCGGCCTCGCCCCCAACGCCAGCCTGAGGCCCCATCTGGTGGTCTGGCCGCTGGCCGCCTGGGTTCTCGCGTCGCTCCTGCCTTCGGCTCTGCCGTCGGCTTCGTCGCCGCCTCGCGCCCCGGGAGTGGGCATCGGGGACCGGCGCTCCTGGCCGGCGCTCCTGGCGGCGGTCGTTTTGTGGGTCAACCTGCACTCGAGCGCCCTGGTGGTGCCGCTGCTGCTCGGCGTCTACGCCGCCGGCGCGACCCTCGACCGCCTGACGGGCCGCGCTGCCGCCTGGGGCCCGGCGCGGCGCGCCGCCGCCCTCGCGGCCCTCGCGCTTGGCGCCTGCATGCTCCAGCCCTCGGGCCCCTCGCTCCTGGCCTACGCGGGCATCACCCCGGGCACCAACGTGCGCTCCGAGGAGTGGGCGACCCTGCTGAGCGCCGAGACCTGGCGGGCTTTTCCGTCGGTCCTCATCCTGTGGGTCGGCCTGGCGGCGGCGACTCTTTACCTGGGTATCCGCGAGCGCCGCGCCTGGGCCGGCCGCGCCTCAGCCGGCCGCGCCTCGGCCGGCGTCGAGCTTCTCTTTCCGGGCTTTTGGGTTGCGCTCGGGTGCCTCGCCCTGGCGGCCCAGCACCGCCGCATGGCCCTTTTCCTCTTCGTGCCGGCGCTCTTCGTCGCCCCGCGGCTGATCGAGCTCGGCAGGCGCCTGGCGGCCCGGCGTCCGGCGCTCGGGCGCGGCGCGCTGGCGGCGGCC
>JBCCLG010000344.1:0-6148 GCA_039027015.1 Acidobacteriota bacterium
ACGCTTTGCGGGCTTGGCGACCCGCGCAGCCTTGGCGGAGGCCCTGCTCTTCGCCGGGGTCTTCGCGGCGGCCTGAGGCGTGGCGCTCGGCTCGCTGGCTGCGTCAGCCTCCTGCCTGCCCGGAGAGGCGGTCTTCTCCGCCGTCTTCTCCGGCGCGGCGGGCAGCGCGCGCGGACCGTCCTGCGCCGGCTCGCCGCCCTCCGTCTTACGATCGCCCGCCCGAGACGTCAGACGCCGAAAGTCCGCCTTCCCTTCCTCGAACTGCTGGCGCAGATAGGGGCCGAGCCGGTCGGGATCGAAATTCCACAGATCGCCGCCTTCCCCGAAATGCTTCATGAACACCCGGCCCACGGCGTGGGTAGACGCGCCGGTGAGCGCGGGCACGGTGGCCAGGCTCGCAACGTAGCCCACCACGGGAACCGCCTTCACCGCCGAGCCGAGGCTTCCCTGGGCGAGCCTGGTGGGAAGGAGAGAACCCAAGAGAGAGGCGACGAGGGAGTTCACCTGCTGGTCGGCGAACTCCACGCCGTAAACCTCGGCGAGCTTCTGAACCATGCGAACCTGAAGGGCGAGGGACGCGGCGACGTCCACCATGGGAAAGGGCAGAAGGCTCGCCCCGACGCTCCAGCGCACGTGCTGGCGAACGATTCTGTCGGCGCTCTCGTTCATGGAAATACTCCCGGGCGTTGAGCCGACCCCGGACCGCCGGGCCACGCCGCCGCGGGGAAGGCGCGGCCGTGGCGGCGGTGGGATGGGCGGCTGTGAAAGTTCACTCTTGGAGGTGCGGGCCTGAGTATGGGCCGCGTGCGGTGCTGGGGATCGACTCCGCAATTCTGAAAACCTGAGGTCTCTTGGAGCTGCTGAGGCCCGACTTGCTGCTGCTGAGGCCCGACTTGCTGCTGCTGAGGCCCAGAAGTGTGGACAAAAATTCTGTCCACGATGCTAGACGAGTCACGATCGTTGCGCAAGAGGATCCCTGCACTTATTTCACTTTTCAAGCCGCCGGCGCACCCCCACAAAGGCCGTATTCTGGCGGCCGCAAGAACGAAGGAAAACCCAGTATTCACGCGGCTTTTCAGAGCATGTGCCTGACCTCATCGAAAGCTCAATAAAACGCCTTGACGCAAGGTTGGACACCCCCGCCGACATGTCACGACACCGAAAAATGCATCACAAAGAAGTATTTTCATTTCACGCGCTTTTTCCGCACGCAAAGCGGAGCGGGTCGCGCCGGCCTGAGCTCTCGCGGGAGCCCTGAAGAGCCCTCGCGAATGGTTTTGACAGCGCGGAGCGGGCTCGATTAGGGTGGCGGCCGCTGCGTGTCGATGGCGCCATGCCGGCGCGGCCCAGCTTTCGAGGAGACCCCATGTCCGACGATGACCGCCAGAAATTCCTGGTCGTGGTGAACGAAGAAGAGGCTTACTCCCTCTGGCCCGAGGCCCGCGAAATTCCCGCGGGCTGGCGGGAAGTGCTCGGAGCGAGCGCCAAACAGGAGTGCCTCGACTTCATCGAGGCTGCCTGGACCGAGATGCGTCCACAAAGCCTGCGCGACGGATCCTGAACCCCGTGCCCGAGGTTTCCATGAGCGTTCTCCAGCGGCGCAAGCCCCAGGCCGATGCCCGGCTGAATCTCCTCTGCTTTCCCTATGCCGGAGGCGGCGCCTCGGTTTTCAGGCGTTGGCATGCCGCGCTGGGGCCGGCGATCGAGGTGGTGACCGTTCAGCCCCCGGGGCGAGAAAACAGGCTGCGCGACGCGCCCTATGGCGAGATGGAGCCGCTGGTGCGCGAGATCTTGAGCGCCCTGCGGGCGAGCGGTAGCCCCTTTACCGAGCGCCCGATGGCTCTCTTCGGCCACAGTTTCGGGGCGGGCGTCGCCTTTGAGGTGGCCCACGAGCTGAGCGCCCATGGAACGCCGCCGGCGCTCCTCACTCTCTCCGGCAGGCTGCCGCCGCACGGCGCCAAGCAGCGACCCATCTCCCATCTCGACGACTCCCACCTCGTCGCGAGGCTCAGAAATCTCGGGGGTACCCCTCGGGAGGTTCTCGAGCATAAGGAGCTCCTCCAGCTCCTCCTGCCCGCCTTTCGCGCCGACATGAGGATCCTCGAGCATCACCTCCCCAATCTCGAGCGGCCGCTGCTCAAATGCCCGGTTCGGGTTTTCGGGGGCCGCGAAGACCCGGTGGCTCCGGCTCCGGGAATCGAGGAGTGGAGCCGCTACGCCGGCCCGGACTTCGAGTGCGAGCTCTTCCCGGGCGACCACTTCTACCTGCACGGCGAGGCCGAAGAAGCTCTTCACCGCGCGATCCGCCGGGAGGCGCTCGCGACCCTGAAGACGCCCTCCTCGGCAGGGTGAGGAGAGAGCCGGCTGAGGGCCGGACCGGAAGGCTCTCAGCCCAAGATCTGCGCCGCAGCGGCCACGAGGGCCTGCCCCTGACGCCGGTCGAGACGCCGCCTGCGCCGCCTGCGCGGGCTGGCGACGCCCTCGAGCGCCGCCCCCGCGGCGGCGGCGGTGCGGGCGTTGCGGATGTGGGCTTCGAGGGCCTGACGGGCGGCGGCAAAATCCCGATGGACGGCCACCTCGTCCAGCAGATCCGCCTGCTTCAGGCTGCTCATCACCACCGCCGGCAGAGCGAAGAGGGCGAGGCCGCCGTGGCGCGCCCGCAGCTGCCTGTCGGCCTGCAGAATCTCGATCAGGCAGGGACCCTCCAGCTCCTCGAGACGCGAGCCGTCGACCAGCAGACCCCTCGGCTGCTTCGCCAGCTCGCCGTCCAGAGCTTCCTGGAGGGTGTCGGCGACGGCCGCGATGCAGCGTCCGCTGAGGGCGAGGAGAGAGAGGTGGCGCAGCGGCTCCCGAATCTCGATCTCGAAGCGGCTCACGCCCCGGGCTCCGCCCCCGGCGGAATCGCCAGGTCTTCTTCCAGGATCTCGAGAGAGAGGTCCACGAGGCCGAATCGGATCATCTCGCCGTGCTCCACCACCTGGGGACGCACCGGGCGCAGGCGGCGTCCGCCCAAAAAGGTGCCGTTCGCCACGTTTGGCTCCTCGCGCAGCAGGAGGCGGTGGCCCTCGAACCAGAAGGTGGCGTGCCGGCGGCTGAGGGAGTGGCCGGAGTCGAGGTCCTGGAGATCGACGTCCGGCGACTTTTTAGACACCGGGTCGAAGCGACCTACCGTCGACTCGCGGTCGAGATGGAGCTCGAATCGTTTGCCGGAGGCCCCGTGGACCAGCGCGGCGTGGACCACGGCCCTGCGCTGCGGAGGCTCTTTGGGGAGCGTCTCGGGGTCCACCTCGACCGTGCCGCCGACCGCAGCCACGACGTCCTCCGCCCCCGGCAGCGCCCCCGACTTCTCCGCCGCCAGGGCGCCCGCGGCCACTTCGTGGGCGCGCAGCGTTTGCTCTTCGAGCTCCCGCAGCCTCGATGCCAGGCGGTGCATCAGGCGCAGCACCAGCGCGGGCTGCTCCTTCAGGATGTAGTCGAGGGCCGCGGCGTCGATCGGCAAAACGCGAACCTCGCCGACCGCCCGGGCCGAAACCAGGTGCGCCGCCCCTTCCTCGAGAACCGAGATCTCGCCGAAGAAGTCACCCTCCTCCAGCGTGGCGGTGACCCGCTCAGCCGCCTCGATCGACTTGACCAGCTCGACCCTGCCGCTCTCGATCAAATACATCTTTGAGTCGGCTTGGCCCTCGGACGCCAGCACCTGTCCGGCGGAAAAAGACGCCAAAAGATCGGCAAAGTCGCCCTTTTCGGCAGTCTCTTTGGCGCCGCCGTCCTGTTTCTTTGAAGCGGTAGCCGCCAATTTATTCCTTTCGTCCGCTCATCCTTCGTGTAACGGGCGCCGTGCTAATCTCACTAAGGTTTCGACCTCGGAGCTGCGTGTCTCTTTTTCTTCGCCGTCGCTTTCGGCGCTGTTCGGAATATACGTCATTCCCGCGACAGGCCCAAGACGCGCCAGCTCGGCCGGAAAGCCTCGGCTTTTACGGCCGCCGGCCTTTGGTGCGGCCGGTCGGATTTCTATGGACAACGCAAGACCGTGGACCACTCCACCGCGAATGTTCGAGAAAAATCGCGCGCGGCGCTGGTACATCGGCAGCTTCTGCCGATAGCCGCGCGGATCTACGAAACCTCCGCCAGGCGCTGGGGGCCGGGCGAAGCCGTGCGTATCGTGGGCCGCTCGACGGCCATGGAAAAGGTTATCGCCCGCATCGAGAAGCTCGCGCGCTTCCAGGAGCCGGTGCTTATCCAGGGCGAGAGCGGGGTCGGTAAGGAGGTCGTCGCCCAGGCGCTCTACCTCCTCGGCAGCCAGGAGGACGGCCCGTTCGTGGTCGTCAACTGCCCGCAATACCGCAACAGCGCCACGACCGTCAGCGAGCTTTTCGGCCACAAAAAAGGAAGCTTCACGGGCGCCGAGGGCGATCATGAGGGATTCTTCGCGCGCGCTGACGGCGGCGTCGTTTTTCTCGACGAGGTCGCCGACCTGCCTATGCCGGCGCAGACCATGCTGCTGCGCACCCTGGCGTCGGGCGATATTCAGCCCCTCGGTTCCAAGCATCCGCGCAGGGTCTCGGTGCGCACCGTGGCCGCCACCAACCGTTCCCTCAACCGCCTGGCGGCCGACGAAGAGGTGTTCCGGCGCGACCTTCTGTGGCGGCTGCAGTTTTTCCGCATCGATATTCCGCCCCTGCGCGAGCGCGGCGACGACTGGGTCCTCCTTCTCGAGCACGCCCTCGAGAAGCTGGCGGATCGCTACGGCGAGCGCAAGCGCTTCTCCACCGAAGCCCTCGACGTTCTCGAGAGGTATCACTGGCCCGGCAACGTGCGCGAGCTGCTGGCCCTCACCACCGCCAGCTTCGCCATGGCTGACGGCGCTCGCATCGAGCTACACGACATCCCCGGCCTCGACGTCGGCTCGCCGGGCACGACGGAGCGGTCCCGGCCGCGCGAGGACGAGCGGTTCGAGCGCCTGGAGGCCGGCGTCGGCGACTTCTGGAACGAGGTCAAGCAGCCGTACCTGGACCGCGATCTCAACCGCTCGCAGGTCAGGAGCCTGATCTCCAAGGGGCTCGGCGTCTCGGGCGCCTACCGCAAGCTGCTCGAGCGCTGGGGAGGAGGCTGCCAGGACTATCAGAAGTTCATGGACTTCCTGCGCCACCACCGACTCAAGCCCGATGGAGCCGCAGCTCGAAATGGAGACGGGGCTCCATAGAAATGGGAGTGGAGTTCCAGTCGAAGGCTCAGGGGATTGGGCTCTCGGGCTTCGGGCGCTCTCGAGGCGAATTTTTTAAGCCATTATTTTCAGTGCTTTACGGCGCACATCGAGATATTTCAAGGGGCGCACATCAAGATTGGCACGCCCGATGCAGTTTTAGTGGGGCGTGACACAACACCGGCCTTCGCCGGAATCTCAACACCGTAGGAGTACTGGCTATGAAAATGACTCGTGGCGAAATGCTTGACCTTCTCATCAACTTCTCTTCCCAGAACCCGGAGTATCGCGAGGCGCTGAAGCGCAACCCCAAGGCCGTCGTGGCCGAGCAGTTCCAGATGGACCTGCCCGACAGCATGAACATTCAGGTTGTCGAGGAAACCGCGGACACCTCCTACGTCATCCTGCCGCACGTCGCCGGCGAGGGTGCCGAGCTTTCGAACGCCGATCTCGAGTCGCTGGCCGGTGGCGCCACCGTCAAGGGCGACGCCAAGTGCAACGACGCGATCGCCAGCACGGTGGTCGAGATCAAGGCCCGCCTGATCTGATCGAAGCCGTCGGGACGACTTCCGAAGGTCACGAACTCATGCGGCTTGACGAAGTCCTCAAAGCGAGCGAGACGCTACACGAGCGCCTCGCTCGTTTTCTTTCTGCCGAAAGGCCCCTCGCCTCCCCCGCTCCGCCGGCCTCCCGAGAAGCCCTGCGCGGGACCCTCGGGCCGTGGGCCAAGGCGGCCTCTGGGGGCGAGGATTTTGACCTCTTCGAGCGGCGGCTCGCCTGGGATGGTCTCGACCTCGAGACCGCCGCGGCGGCCTGGTCGGGACAAATTCCGGCTCCGGCCGGCGAAGGCGAATCGTCCTCGGACTCTCCGGAGGAGTGGGTCGAGATTCTGCGCCGCGCCACCGAGCCGCGGGCGCCGGGAGCCGCGGCGCCAGGACCGGGGGG
>JBCCLG010000345.1:0-6135 GCA_039027015.1 Acidobacteriota bacterium
GACCCGCGCGCAGCCCCCCGGGCGCCGCAGCGAAGGCGATCCAGCAGCGCCCCGAGCCGCGAGCTCCACCGGTATCTCTGGATTCGTCGGGTCCTCGATCCCTTGACCCGTCCGGTCGACTGGCAGGTCGTCTTCTCTCGATGTGCTGGAACGGCAGCGACCCCCGGAGCGTTCAAGAAGCCCGGGGGAGTGAGCACGGGTCCGAACGTGTTCGAGCGAGTCGGCCCCATCTCCGGAGTCGCGCGGGGCATTCCGGTGGGGCAGCTGAGCCCCACGGTCTAGGAAGAACCCGGAGCGGAGAAGATTCCACCCCCTTGGCGGTCCCGGGCGGCGAGTCGGTTGGCCGAGCGAGTTTGAGGACCCGCGCGCAGCCCCCCGGGCGCCGCAGCGAAGGCGATCCAGCAGCGCCCCTCGCCGCGGCCGATAAGAAAGGTCTGAAGCCGAGTCCGTCAGTCCCCCGGAATCGAAACCCGTCCCTCAACCTCACGATATTTGATGTCGCCAGAGCCTCCAGACCCCACCTCGAAGTCGCCCCCGATGGCTCGAGCGAAAATGTCGCCCGAGCCATCGCTGCGTACCTCGACGCTGCCGCTGACCTGGCTGATGTCGAGATCCCCCGAACCGTCGTTGGCGACCAGAACCTCGCCAGCGATGTCTCGGATGCTGACGTCGCCCGAGCCGTCGGTGATCTCGATCGTGCCCTCGTGGCCGCGCACGGAGACGTCACCCGAGCCGTCGGTCATGTCGAGCGCGCCGAAGGTCTCCGTGAGCCGCACCTCGCCCGAGCCGTCGGTGATCTCTTCGACCGTCACGCCGCGAATCTCCGTGTCGCCGCTGCCGTCGGTGATGCGCAGGGGGACGTCGTTCGGCACCTCGATTTCGAGATCGAGCGACGCGCCGGAGTTCCAGCCTAGGGTGTTCGGGGTTTCTACCTCGACGCGCAGGGTGGAGCCCGAGCGGCTGGCCACCAGCTGGACCTCCTCGAGGTAGTTCTTCGAGGACGCGCACGCGTCGCCGCGGGCCTCGAGCGTCGAGCCGCCCGCTCGAATGTCGAGGTCGCCGGCCTTGGCCGTGATCTCCACGCGCTCGACGCCGTCGAGGCTCTCGCTGAGGCTGCGTTCGGCCCGGTGATCGCAGCGGGCAAACGCCGGCAGGGTCGAAAGGAGCAGGGTGGTGGTGAGCGTGGCGATGCGTATGGCTTGAGTTCTCATGGGGATCTCCTCGGAAAAGCGAGAGGAAAGTCGAGGCCCGAAGCGAGTCGGGGCGGCTTGGGTTCAGCTTACGAGGAGCTTCGTAGAAAGTTACGCCCGCGAGCCCGAGTAGAATTTCCCGATGCCAGAACGCCACATCAGCCGCCACGAGGCGGGCGATGGGAGAACGGTCTACCGCCTCCCCCTCGAAGTGTTCCCGAAGTTTTGGGGCAACGCCTACCTGGTGACCGGCGGCGCGAAGCCGATCTTGGTGGATACGGGATCGGGCCACGAGACCTCCAACCGCGGGCTCATCAAGGGCCTCGAGGCCGTGGCCGAGCGGTTCGGCGAGCGCGTCGAGCCGGCCGATCTCGGCGCCGTGGTGCTCACCCACGGCCATATCGACCACATGGGCGGACTCGCCTTCGTGCGCCCGCGCACCGCCGCGCCGGTGCTCGTTCACGCCCTGGATCGCAAGGCAGTGGCGACTTACCGGAACCGCGTGTCCATGGTCGGTCACGCCCTCGAGATTTTTCTCGCCGGCGCGGGAGTCGACGGCGGCCGGCTGCCGCGCTACCGCGAGATGTACGAGCGCTCGAGCCACCTCTTTGCCGGATGCCCGGTGGACGAAACCTTCGAGGAGGGTCCGATTCTCGGCGGCGAGCTGGAGGCCCTGCACGTGCCCGGGCACTGCCCCGGCCAGGTTTGCCTCAGGGTCGGCGAGGTGATGCTCACCGCCGACCACGTGCTGGCCGACATCACGCCTCACCTGGCGCCCGAGGCGCTCGCCAGCCATACGGGGATGGCGCACTATCTAGAGTCCGTGCGCAGGCTCAGCGGCGAGATCGAGGGTGTGAGCGTGGGCCTCGGCGGACACCAGGACCCGATTCCCGATCTCGCCGCGCGTCTCGTCGAGATCCGCGCCCATCACCGCGAGCGCCTGGGCGAGGTTCTCGAAATGTGCGCCTCGGAGCCGCGCTCGATTCTCGATCTCAGCCGGCGCCTTTTCGGCCAGGTGGAGAGCTACCACATCCTGCTCGCGATCCTCGAGACCGGCGCCCACGTGGAGTACCTCTACGATCGCGGCCAATTAGAGGCCGAGCGCGGCGGGGTGCCGGGCAGGCCCGAGGCCGTGGCCTACAGCACGGCGCGCTGATCGCGAGCGGGCCGTCCGGAGGCGGGACGGCGTCAGGCCCGCGCGCCCAGAACCCGGGCCGGCAGGAAGAGAATCGCCTTCAGCAGCTCGAAGACGCCGTCGACCGCCAGGCCGATCAGGCGAAACGGCAGAAGAAGCAGCCACACGATCGGATAGGCGATCAGCGCCACCAGGGCGAGCGGCCAGCAGACGACGAAGAGCAGGCACCAAAGCAGGAACGAGACCATTGTGTCGAGAAACCTCCTGCTTCTCAGTACGCGTCTCGGCCGCCGAGGGTTACAGGCTCGAGGCGCCGGCGCCCCGGGCGCGGGCGCGGCGGCCTTGGGGTACTATCCGGGGACAAATTCTCTGCACGAGCCCAAAGGCCCCGTCATGACCTCGCCCTTCGATCGACTGCGTCAGCGGATCCAAAAGAACCGCTACTCGCGCAATCCCCTTCTGCGCGCCTCGACCCTGGCTCTGCGCACGCCGTCCTACCTGTGGCAGTTCGCCACCGACGGCTTCTACCGCAGCACCATCCTCAACCGGCTGAAGCGGCCGGGCAGCCTGCACCTGACGTGCAACTACACGAAGATGGACCGCTACCCCGAGATCTTCACCCTGGTGAAGGAGCACTTCGGCGAGCGCGCGGAGGGCCCGCTCAAGCTTCTCTCCTTCGGCTGCTCGACCGGCGAAGAGGCGTTCTCGCTGCGCGCCTATTTCCCCGAGGCCGAGATTCTCGGCGTCGACATCAGCGAGTGGAACCTCAAGCAGGCCAGCGGGCGCAACCGCGATCCCAAGATTCGCTTTCTTTTCTCAGACGCTGAGACGCTGGCCGAAAACGGCCCTTACGACGGCGTCTACGCCATGGCCGTGCTGCTGCGCATCGCCCACCGCATGGAGCCCGCGCCGTCGAGCGCGGACGTGTATCCATTCGAGAAATTCGAGGAGCAGGTGCGCGATCTCGACGCGCTGATCAAGCCCGACGGCGCGCTCGTGATCTATCACACGAACTACCACCTTCGGGATACCTCGATCATGGAGCGGTATCGGGTGCTGCCGTTCGACTTTTCGGAGCGTGACCTGGTGCCCAAATACGGCGTTGATAACCGGCTTCAGGACGAGAGCGACACCGCCGAGCGTGTCTTCGTCAAGGCGTCTCCGGCGCCGGCCGCCGAGGGCGGCTAGTCAGTCAGTCCCCCGCGGGCAGCTCGGGCGGCCACTCGAAGGGCGCCGGATGCAGCTCGCCGAGCCTGTAGGCGCGGCTCTCGCCGGCCAGATTGGCTACCAGCACCTCCATATCGCTGCCGCCCAGCTCCTGCAGGGTCTCGCGACACATGCCGCACGGCAGGGCGGGCGGCGAGGTGTCGGTCACCACCGCCACGGCCCGCCAGGAACGCTCGCCCGCGGCCACCGCCGACGCCACCGCCGTGCGTTCGGCGCAGATGCACAGCCCGAAGGAGCGATTTTCGACGTTGCAGCCGGCGAAGATCTCGCCGCTTTCGGCGAGCAGGGCGGCGCCGACCTGAAATTGGCTGTAGGGCGCATAGGCGCGCTCGCGCGCCGCGGTGGCGACCGCCAAGAGGGCGTCCCAGTCGGGGGATTCGGGGCGATTCGCGTGCGTCATGGGGAGGAATTTAGCACGCGCCCCGAGTCCCGAGAGCGCGCCGCGCCGCGCGGCTTTTGGTACTGTTCGCCCCCCTGCGCCGACGCCGCGAGCGCGGCCTACTCGACCACCGACCCCCGCGAGACCCGAGCCATGGCCCTCGAGAAATACTGGCAGCCACAGACCTACGAAAAAGATCTCTACGAGCGCTGGGAGTCCTCCGGGGCCTTCACCGCCGACGCCAGCTCGGAGAAAGAGCCCTTCGTCATCTCGATGCCGCCGCCCAACGCCACCGGCACCCTGCACACCGGGCACGCCGTGATGCTGGCCCTCGAGGATTTGATGTGCCGCTGGCGGCGCATGAGCGGCGACGAGGTGCTGTGGGTGCCAGGCACCGATCACGCCGCCATCGCCACGGAGAACGTGGTGATCCGCAAGCTGCGGGATGAGGGCGTGGCCGACCCGCGCCAAACCCTGGGCCGCGAGAGGCTGATCGGCGAGATCGTCGACTTCATCGCCGAGTCCCAGGACACCATCCGCCGCCAGATCCGCGCCATGGGCTCGTCCTGCGACTGGTCGCGCGAGCGCTACACCATGGATCCGCAGCTCAACCGGTGCGTCAACGCGGTCTTCGCGCGCATGTTCCGGGACGGCCTGATCTACCGCGCGCCGCGCATCGTCAACTGGGATCCACACCTCCAGACCACGGTGTCTGACGACGAGATCTACCACGAGGAGCGGCCGGCCAAGTTCTACACCCTGAAGTACGGCCCCTTCCTGGTGGGCACCAGCCGACCGGAAACCAAGCTCGGCGACACCGCGGTGGCCGTGCATCCGGACGACGAGCGCTACCGCGAGCACGTCGGCAAGACCTACGACGTCGAGTGGCCCGGCGGGCCCGCGATCACGGTGCGGGTGGTGGCCGACGAGAGCGTCGATCCCGAGACCGGCACCGGCGCCCTGGGCGTGACGCCGGCTCACAGCCACGTGGACTTCGAGATCGCCGAGCGGCACGACCTGCCGATGATCCAGGTGATCGGCGAAGACGGCCGCATGACCGAGGCCGCCGGCGAGAGCTACGCCGGCCTGACGGTGCTCGAGTGCCGCGAGGCCTTCGCCGCCGCGCTCGAGGAGGCTGGACTGCTGGTGGAGGTCAAGGATTACTCCCAGTCGACCTCCCTGTGCTACCGCTCCAAAAAGCCGGTGGAGCCCCTGCCCAAGCCGCAGTGGTTTATCAGCGTCAACAAGCCTGCGGTGCTGTGGAAGGGCAGGCAGCAGAGCCTCAAGCAGGTGATGCGCGACGTGGTCGAGTCCGGCGACATCGTCATCCTGCCCGAGCATCAGGTGAAGACCTACTACAACTGGATCCACAACCTGCGCGACTGGTGCATCTCGCGCCAGATTTGGTGGGGGCACCGGGTGCCGGTGTATTACCGCGGCGAGGAAGACCTCTACGTCGGTCACGAGCCGCCCGAAGGCGGCTCATGGCGGCAGGACGAAGACACTCTGGACACCTGGTTCTCTTCGGCGCTGTGGACCTGGTCGACGCTGATCGATCCCAAGCTGGCGGAGGACCCCAGACTCTCCCTGCGCGAGCTGCTCGAGGCCAGCCCGGACTACCGGAAGTTTCACCCCACGTCGGTGATGGAGACCGGCTACGACATCCTCTTCTTCTGGGTGGCGCGGATGATTCTGATGACCACCTACGCCACCGGCGAGGTGCCCTTCCGCACGGTGTATCTGCACGGCCTGATCCTCGACAAGGACGGCGACAAGATGTCGAAGTCCAAGCCGGAGACGACGGTCGATCCCCTGGAGGTGATCGGGGAGAGCGGCGCCGACGTGCTGCGCCTCTCCATGATGCTGGGCAACGCGCCCGGGCAGGATCTCAAGCTCACCCCCGAGCGCATGACCGGCTGCCAGCGTTTGGTGACCAAAATCTGGAACGCCTCCAAGCTGGTCGACAGCACCGTGACGCGGATTCTGGACGGCGGGGACCGCTCGGCCCTCGCCCTCGGGGTGCCGGAGGCGCCGGAGCATCCGGTCAACCGCTGGATGCTGAACCGGCTGCGGCATCTGGTGGACCGCGTCGACGGCCGCTTCGAGGCCTTCGCCTTCGGCGACGCGGCCGAGCTGGTGCGAAACTCCTTCTGGAGCGAGTTTTGCGACTTCTACCTCGAGGCGATCAAGATCGCGCCGCTCTC
>JBCCLG010000346.1:0-6119 GCA_039027015.1 Acidobacteriota bacterium
CAGCCGTTGGAATGGCAGAGCCCCACCGGAGCGTTCAAGAAGCCCGGGGGAGCGAGTACGGATCCGAACCTGTCTGAGCCGTCGGTCCCATCTCTGGAGTCGGGCGGGGCATGCTGGTGGGCCGAGAGGGCCCGACGAGTTCGCGGAGTCTCAGCGCGGAGAAAAACCCACCTCCTTGGCGGTCCGGATCGTCTCGTCGGAAGCCCCCGCGAGTTTGAGGATCCGCACGCGTTCCCGGGCGCCGCAGCGAAGGTGCGAGTCCGCAGCATCCCGCGGGCCTGAGGTTCCGAACGCGCTCCCGGGCGCCGCAGCGAAGGTGCGAGTCCGCCGCATCCCGCGAGCCTGAGGTTCCGAAGGCGCTCCCGGGCGCCGCAGCGAAGGTGCGAGTCCGCAGCATCTCCCACCGAAGATGAGGGTCAGCAGAGCTTACAAGCGCAAGCCGAAGGTTTAAGGCAGCGCCAGAACCTGGTTAGGCTGAAGAACATCGGTCTTGAGGCCGTTGATCCGCCGCAAAACCTGAACCGTGGTCCCGTAACGCCTGGCGATGAGGGTCAGCGACTCGCCCCGTCGCACGGTGTGGCTTTGGGGCTTGGCGTCCGACCCGGGCGCTTTGCCAGCCTGGTTCGCGGGAGCCTCGGTGATCCTGAGGGTCTGCCCGACCCGCAGAAGATTCGGGCTGCGCAATCCGTTGATCTGCTGAAGGGTCCCGACATCGGTCCCGTAGCGGCGGGCGATGGCGCTCAGGGATTCGCCTCGGCGCACGGTATGGCGGCCTCCGGCCGGCGGGGCGCTGACGGCGGCGGTTCGGAGGGTCGCCGGCCGCGCGATGCCCCGGGGCGGCGGAATGAGCAGGCGCTGGCCCACCCGGATGAGGTTGGAGCGCAGGTTGTTGGCGCTCTTGAGTTTGCTGACCGAAGTGCCGTAGCGGCGGGCGATGGCTCCCAGGGTGTCGCCGCGGCGGACCCGATAACGGTGCCCGACCTGGCGACTCGAGGTGCGGTCGGCGTCGAGCCCGGCGTAGGCCGCCTCGACGCCGCCGAGGCTCCCCTTGGGCACGCGCAGCGGAAACGCCCGCGGCAGAAAGAGGTGGCCGCTCCAAACCTCGCGGGAGAGGGAGGGGTTGAGCAGCCGCAGGTCTTCTATCTCGAGATCAGCGGCCCTGGCGAGGGCGGGCAGAGCTACGTAAGCCTCGGGCTTGAAGCGATCGTAGGACAGCAGGGGCTCCGGCGTGGCGCCCGGAAAGTGGTGATGGCGGTTCTCGTAGGCGAGATAGGCGGCCACAAACTCCGCGTAGAAGTTGCGCGAGGCGAAGCCGAAGGTGCGGGAGCGGTAGCGGAAAGCGATCGTTCCCAAGTCCCGCGTGCCCAGCCGGCGCACGGCGCGCCTCATGCCCGCGCGGCCGTGATTGTAGGCGGTGATCGCCAACGGCCAGGCCTTGAGAGATCTGTAGTTCTCGCCCAGCAGCTCGGCGGCCGCTCGGGTTGCGGTCAGGGGATCGAAGCGCTCGTCGTACTCCGCCGCCATGGTCATGTAGCGGCGGGCGGTGCCGGGCACGAATTGCCAGACGCCGCCCGCGGCCGCGCTCGAGCGCGCGTTGGTTTGAAATAGAGACTCCACGAAGGGCAGGCGGGTCAGCTCGACCGGCAGCCCCTGCTCGCGAAAAATGCGCTCCATCTCAGACATGTAGCGGCCCGAGCGGCCCACGGCCTCGGCGAACCTGTTCTTGAGGCAGGTTTGGGTGCGCAGGCGATTCTTGGCGGAGGTGTATTTGCGCCGGTCACCGGGCACGCGGTCGAAGAGCTCCTCGATGCGCGCCTGGTCATTCGGGTACGCCTTGGAGACCTTGCCGGCCGCCGAGCTCGTGAGGATCGAGCGATACTTTTCCTTGGCCTTGCGGATACGGTCTCTTCGCACCCGCCGCTTGCGGATTTCGGAAAGCTCGCTGTTCTGCAGCTCGCTGAAGTCGAGCGCGGCGTAGATCACGTGAAGATGGCGGTCGTCGTGCAGCAGCACCACGTCGTTGCTGTAGCCCGTATAGATGGTCGACCAGAACTCGACGGCGGACTCGAGCTCCTCGGCCACCGGGAAGAGCTCCGGGTTGAGCGTGGCCCAGGCCGAAGGCTGGGCCGCCGCTTCCGGCGCGCGCTGCTGGAGCGCGTCGGGCCGCTCGTCGGGGGCCGCCGGCGGCGTGGCCGAGGCGCCGGCCGGCATGGCCGGGGCGAGAGGCAGGAGGAGAGCGAAAGAAAGAGCCGATCCGAGGAACCCTATGCGCACAAATGGACCTCTGAGGTGCTGCGGCCGACGCCCCGGGAGGACGCGGCCTTGGAGTCTGACGAGGGGCTGATGAACCCGAGGACGGGCTCATCTCGAACAATCACCTGGGTGCGAGTCCCGCGCGGCGCTCCGAAAAATAAAGGGCGCCGAAAATCGGGAGTTGGACCGCTCAAAGTATAGCCCCTGTGGGGGGCGAGACCGAGGATCGCGTGACAGAATGCGGCCCCCTTGAATCGAGCCCCCTTGAGGCGCCTCTTTTCCATCCCTGACGCCGGTTCGGAGCCGGCCTCAACATCCGATAGGACCAAAGCTCATGAGCGCGATCGAAGACCGCGGCTATGCGACTCCGGAGGCTCTCGTATCCACCGACTGGGTCGCCGATCACCTGGACGACCCCAAAGTGCTGCTGGTCGAATCCAACGAAGATCCCCTCGTCTATCCCTCAGGTCATATTCCCGGTGCCGTCGAGGTCGACTGGACCCGAGACCTCAACCATCAGGTGCGCCGCGACTATCTCGACCGTGAGGGGTTCGAGGAGCTGGCCAGGCGCATCGGGCTGACCGACGACACCACCGTCATTTTCTACGGCGACAAGAATAATTGGTGGGCCTGCTACGCCTATTGGGTCTTCCATCTCTTCGGCCATACCCGGGCCAAAGTCATGGACGGCGGGCGCCTCAAGTGGCAGAAAGAAGACCGCGAGATGAGCCGGGAAGTCCCGACCTTCGAGCGCTCCGACTACCGGGCGGCCCAGCGCGATGACGGCGAAATTCGGGCGTTTCGCGACCAGGTGCTGCAGCACGTCGAGTCGAGCCTGCCGCTGGTCGACGTGCGCAGCCCCGAAGAGTTCTCCGGCGAGCGCATGCACCTTCCCGACTACCCCAACGAGGGTGCCCTGCGCGGTGGCCATATCCCCGGCGCGCACAGCGTGCCGTGGGGCCGCGCGGTCAACCCCGACGACGGCACGTTCAAAGACGCCGAGGAGCTGCGCGCGATCTACGAGCAGGAGAAAGGCCTCTCGCCCCAGGACGATGTGGTCGTCTACTGCCGAATCGGCGAGCGCTCCAGCCACACCTGGTTCGTTCTCACCCGTCTTCTCGGCTACGGCACCGTGCGCAACTACGACGGCAGCTGGACCGAGTGGGGCAATTTGGTGGGCGTGCCGATCGAGAGGGGAGAGGCGAGCTCGTCATGACCACAGGCCTGCCCGAGAAGCTCGATGAAGTGGTCGCGACCCTCGGCCTGGTCGATCGGAATGACCGCATCCAGCTGCTGATCGACATCGCCGATCGCTTCCGCGAGGTGCCCCCCGAGGTTGCCGAGCGGCCGTTCGGCGAGACTCACAAGGTGCCTGCCTGCGAGTCGGAGGCCTTCGTGTGGGCGACGCCGCGTGAAGAAGGGACGCTCGACTTTCACTTTGCGGTCGAAAACCCCCAGGGGATTTCGGCCAAGGCGATGGCGGTGATCCTTCAGGAGTCGCTCTCCGGCGAGCCCCTGCGCGACGTCGCCGCGGTGCCGGCCGACGTCATCTACCAGGTCTTCGGGCGCGAGCTTTCGATGGGCAAGAGTATGGGCCTCATGGGCATGGTCACCATGGTGGCCCTGTCGGCCAAGAAAAGGCTGGAAGCGGCGTGAGATTCGCCGGCAAGGGCGTTTTGGTGACCGGCGGCTCGGGCGGCATCGGCGGCGAGATTTGCCGCCGGTTCGCCGCCGAGGGCGCGAGAGTCTTCGTGCACTACAGCGGCAGCGAGTCGGCCGCGCGGGAGACCGTCGAGGCGCTCGAGGGAGACGGCCACCGGGCGGTGCGGGCTGATTTGCTCGAGGCCGATCAGGTGGCGGCGATGGTCGACTCCGCGGAGGCCGAGGGCGAAGGGCTCGACATCCTGGTCAACAACGCGGGAATTTTCGAGCCTCATCCGCCCCTGGAGGTCGACTTCGAGGCCTGGCAGGAGGCCTGGCGGCGGACCCTCGGCATCAACCTCATCGGTGCCGCCAACGCCTGCCACAGCGCAGCCCGTCACATGGTGGAGCGCGGGAGGAGGGGCCGCATCGTTAACGTCTCTTCCCGGGGCGCCTTCCGCGGGGAGCCGGAGTGCCCGGCCTATGGCGCCTCCAAAGCCGGACTCAACGCCCTCTCTCAAAGCCTGGCCCAGGCCCTCGGGCCCCACGGCATCGGGGTTTTCGCGGTGGCGCCGGGCTTTGTGGAGACCGCTATGGCCAGGCCGTGGCTCGACGGCGAGGCGGCGGACGCGATTCGCCAGCAGAGTCCCCTGGGGCGCGTCGCGCGGGTGAGCGACGTGGCGTATTGGGTGCTGTGCGCGGCCGACCCGCAAGCCGAGTTCGCCACCGGCGCCATTCTCGACGTCAACGGCGCGTCGTACCTGCGCAGCTGAGCTTCCGAGGCATCGGCCGCTTTTTCTCTCCTGCGAGACTTCGGGCTCGTCTAATATGACGGGGTGCGGCCGGCTCGGTCGTCCGCTGCCGCCGAACTGCACTTCGGGACCGCCTGTCTGACCCGAACTGAACGAGCCCGACCTCGACGAGACGCGAGACTGCGAACATGTGGCCATTCACCAGCAAGAAGCGAGCAGCCGGCAGCGAAGCGGGCAAGCTCGAGGCAGGCGTTCACCGCTCTCCGGGACTCGGCGAGCTTTCCGGAGTGGTGCGCGATGAGAAGGTACAGGCGGTTCTCGACCTGGGGGCTTCCTCCACGGAGAACATCGAGGCTCTCGCGGGATGGTGTGACGATTTTGTCGTGCAGGACTGCTTTCGCTCGGCGGGGAGCGCCGAGGGCGAGCGCACGGCGGCATTTCGCTTCGGCTCGGGCTCTGAGATCGACCTCCCGGAACCCGACCAACTCTTCGACATCGTTTTGCTGTGGGACCTGCTGCACTACTTCGACCGCGAAGAGGCGCGGGCTTTCGCCTCTCGCCTGGCGGAGCGCACGGTCCCGGGCGGGCTGCTGCTGGCCCACGCGTCGGCCGTGACCCCGATTCCGCCGACGCCCATCCAGTTCAAGATCGTGGAGTCGGATCGTCTCGAATACGTGTGCGGCGAAGCGCGGGTCGCGGCCCCTGAGATGACCACGCGGGCGATCGAGCAGCTGATGCAGAGCTTTAAACCGCTGCGCGTCCTTCAGCTTCGAAACGGGCTGCAGGAGCTGATTTTTCAGCGCAAAGAGAGCGCTCCTTCCGCGGCGGGAGCGGCATCTCCGGCGGAGCCCGCTGACTCCTGAAGGGGAGGGCGTCCGCATATTCGGTCTGCAAGAAGCCGAGCCTGCTGGCGTCTCCGATCGACCCTTCGCGGGGGCTTATTGGCCTGCATCGCGGCAAGGATTTCACGGGCACTTAGAGCTAAGGGCGAATATCTCCCTTGGCAGTGCCGTATTGTGATGGTACGATGACATGGCGAGTTTGGATGCAGGCGATTGAAATCAGACGTCTCGCCTCCTGCAGCCGCGAAATCCGGAGAAGAATTCGAGCTTCAAAGCCCACCGATGCCAGCCATGAAAGCCATCAGCTCCAGCCCCGCCTTTGGCGGCCGCCGCGGCGCCCTGCGCGACGCTGGCTGGTGCATCGTATTGGCGTTCGGCGCTTCGGCGATCTTTTTCTCCTGCCTGTTCCCCGGAAGCCTGTGCGCCGCGGAGCCGGGAGACGCCGAGCTGCTGGTCAGGCCCGCGGCCCTCGATGCGGGTGAAGTGTACGACCTGGACGACGGCAAGCGGCTGCTGCTCCGCCAGTCGATTCTGGAGCGATCGCTCGAGGGCGGATCGAACTATCAGCAGCTGCGGCAGCTGATCGGTGCCGACCGATGTCGCGAGCTGAGCCGCGCCCAATTCATGCTCG
>JBCCLG010000347.1:0-6111 GCA_039027015.1 Acidobacteriota bacterium
CGACGCTCTCGGGGCCGGCGAGAACGACCGGGTCTCCTGGTGGCGCAACGAGTCGATCCACCGCAACGCTGCGTGGCCTGAAGACCGCTCGATCGACAGCAGCTTTAACGAGGCGCGCGGCATCACCGTCGTGGATCTCGACCACGACGCCGACCTCGACGTGATCGCCAGCGGCGGCGACGTCGTCCAGTGGTGGCGCAACGACGACGGCGTGGGCGAGAGCTGGTCGAGCCAAAGCGCTTTGGCCAATAGCTTCGTGGGCGCCCAAGGCGTCGACAGCGGTGATCTCGACGGCGACGGGGATCCCGACGCGGTCGGCGCCGCGGAGACCGACAGCGTGGTCTCCTGGTTCGACAACACCGCCGGCGACGCCTCCGCCTGGACCGAGAAGACCATCGACCCAAGCTTCGGAGGCGCCCGCTCGGTGGTGATCGGAGACGTGGACGGTGACGGAGATCCCGACGTCGCCGGCGCCGCCTCCACCGACGGCGAATTCGCCTGGTGGAGCAACACCAACGGCGACGCCACCACGTGGTCCAAGACCTCGATCTCGGGCGTCCTGGGCGTCACCCACGCCGGCGCTGCCTCCATCTTCCTGGCCGACTTCGACGGCGACTCCGACCTGGACGTCGCCGCCGCGAGCTCGGTAGACGAAGAGATTCTCTTCTTCGAGAACACCTCCGGCGACGGCTCGACCTGGGCCTCCACCACCGTCGACGCCTCTCTCGACGGCGCCAGCAGCGTGTGGGCCGCGGACTTTGACGGCGACGGCGATTACGACATCGCCGCGGCCGCCACCGATGGCGGCGACCTCACCTGGTACGAAAACACCGTCGGCGACGGCTCGGCGTGGACGCGAGCCTTCGTGGTCGAGAACCTGATCGCCGGCCCGACCGATCTCGTGGCGGCCGACTTCGATCAGGACGGCGACCAGGACATCGCGGCCACCGAATCCCTGGCGGGCGGCAGCGTGGTGTGGTTCGCCAACACCTCGGGGGACGGCAGCACCTGGTCGACCGCCCGCACCCTGCTCGATCCCGCGGACGGCGCCGCCGCCCTCGACGTGGGCGACGTCGACCGCAACGGCACCGCCGATCTGGTCGTGGCCGTCGAGGTCGACGACGACCTCACGCTGCTCAGCAACCTCGGCGGTCAGTTCGGCCTCGACACCGCGGACATCTCGCCCTCGGGCCTCGGCAACGGCGTGACGGAAGATCTCTTCCGCGTCGTCGCGAGGCACAACGGCCTGGTGGGCGAACAGGACATGGAGCTCGCCACCCTCGAGCTGCTGCTCGAGGAAACGCCCGGAGATCCACTCACAACCAACGAAGCGCAGGCGATTTTGCAGAACGCGTTCGTCTACGTAGACGACGGCAACGGGCTCTGGAGCGCGGTCGACGACACTCTGGTCACCACCGTTCCCAGGGGTTCGATTCTGCTCGACGAAGGCGGCGTCTTCTCCATTCCCTTCGGCGATGGGGACGCCAACGTCCGGGTTCAGCAGGCGGCTCCCCGCACCTATTTCGTGATTCTCGAGACCACCGCGAACTTCACGAGCCGAGGCCTTTTCTCGTTCCGCGCCACCCACTTAACCGAGTCCTCGAGTACGGCGGAGGACCGCGTCAACGACGTGCCGCTGCGCCTCGAGTGGGCGCGCAACGTGAACTCCAGCCTCTTCGACGTCAACCCCTTCGGAACGCCCGAGGCAGACTTGACCTTGGTGTCGATCGAAGATGCCCCCGACCCTGTGGTGCCCGAGGGCACGGTGACCTACACCGTCACGGTGCGCAACGGCGGCGACTGGAAGGCTGAGAACGTCCGGGTCACCAACACCCTCCCGGGTGGCACGAGCTTCGTGTCGACCAGCGGCTGCGCCGAGGATCCCGCCGGCTCCGCGACCTGCACCTTGGGCGACATCAGCCTGCTCGACACGGCCTCCTTCGACATCACGGTTTCTCTCGATCCCGGCACCGCCGGGCCGCTGATCTACCAGGCCTCGGCGTCCTCGGACACTCCGGAGGCCAATATGGGCGACGAGAGCGATACGGAGTCGACCCTCGTGCAGAGCAACGAGGCCGACGTTGGGATCCGCGTCGCCACCCTGGCGGGCAGCTACGCCCAGGGCGTACAGACGGTGCAGGCGGTCACGGTCTTCAACTCGGGCCCTGGCGACGAGGCGGACGCCTCGGTGACCGTCACCTTTCCACCCGAGTTAGAAAACCTCCTCTGGGTGTGCGAGGGATTCGGCGGGGCGAGCTGCGGCGTGTTGTCGGGAACGGGAGTTCTCAACTCTGTCTCCGTCAGTATTCCCGACGACGACTTCGTCATCTTCTGGGTGCAGGCGACCGCTGCCGACAGCGCAACCGGCGCTCTCACCACCACCGCCACGGTCGCGGGCACCAACGACTTCAACGCCTCCAACGACACCGCGAGCGAGAGCGTCGAGGACGGCGACTTCGTTTTTGGAGACGACTTCGAAAGCGAGGACACCACGGGCTGGTCTGGGACCACGGGGGGTACCTTCTAAAGGCAAGGGCCGAGCTCTCCGCGGGCCCGAGCGGCCGCGGAGAGCGATCTCCCTCTCCCCCTTCACGCTTTCCGGCGCTGCGGGCCTTGAGCTTCCAGGACCTCAAGCGTCCGCGAATCTGTAGAGCGACCGACGCGATAGGAAGGTAGGAAAGAGGTCGTTGTAGCGAGTCTTCCGAGGCGCCCCGGAGATCGGCACGTGCTGGGCTAGAAAGCCCGGGAAGTCCAGCCCGTGCTCCTCCTGGAACTCGAGGGCGAAGCGCCGGCCCAGCCTCTTCGCGGCGATCAAGACGCCGAGATCGTGCCCGCTGCACTCACCGAAGCCCAAATCGATCTCCCCGCCCAGAAAGTCTCGGCTCCGAGAGAGAGACGCCAGCTCGCGCATCAGGAGAGCCGCCACCGCCGAGTACAGGCCTCGTCCCTGGTGCTCGCCGAGGGTGGCCGCCTCTGTAAATTCCGCGATGCGCAGCTCGAAGCCGTCCTCCAGGCGCAGGTGGCTCAATTCGGCGACGCCCGCGCACACGATCTCACCCCTGCGCTCCTCGCCCCCAGGCCACTGCGCGACGGCGATGAGGCTGGAAGGATTTTCGAGAATCTGCTGGGTCTCTTCCGAGTTCCAGCCGAAGCGTCGATAGAGGCGGGCCATGCCGCCCACAATGCCCGGCTCCCCGAGACGCTCGCGCGAAGCGAGCACTCGAAGGGAGTAGCCGGCTTTCTCGGCCCTGCGGAGAATCTCCTCGGCGCCGCGCGGGCGGGCGCCCCGCGCTCGCCCGACGTGGTCGAGAGACCGAGCCAGGTCCGAGGGGTCGCTGAGGCGGCCCGCGGCGTTGCGCCCCAAATAGACGAGGGCGAGCTCCCCGCCCTCGAGCGGCAGGACGGCCTCCACCCAAGAGCTGAGGGCGTCGCCGGGCCGGCGCAGAAGATCGGTCTTCACAACGGCTCTCAGGCTGAGGCGGTCGCAGCCCTCAAAAGGGCCGTTCTCAAGCTCCTTGCTCAGCGTCTGCAGCTCGTCCAGGAGCCGCTCCAGACGCGAGGAGCCGTCGATGATGCCGCGGGTATCGATTCCCTTGATGCGCGCCGCGGACGTCGGCGCCGGTGGCCAGGTAGGGCCAATCGAGCTGGTATCAGCCATCGCTCCGAGGGACTCCCTGCAAAATCAAGTCTCGGCCGAAAGTGCGCTTCTCGAAGGAGGAGCGAAGAAGCCGTGGGCCCAGCAATCTAGCACGAGCCTGCGGCCCTTCTCGCGGCGGCTCTAGCCGCCGGCAATCCCTAAATCCTTCATCGAAATAGACATTTTTCCGTTGCTATACTTTCGCCATCATGGGCCGTCCACCCGTCTCTTTATTCTCGGAGAAAAATCGCACGATCCGCGCCGCGAGAGCCGCGGGGCGGCTTGCGCTTCTGATCCTCCTTGGATTTTGCTTTGCGGGCTGCGCGGCGCGCACGCCGGTTGAGGCGCCGCACATCGTCACGGAGCCGCTTCCGAAGGCCGAGGCTCCTCCCTACAGGCTGCAGGCGGGCGATCTGATCGCGGTGAAATTCTGGAACGCCTCGGAGCTCGATGAAGAGGTCCGGGTGCGGCCTGACGGCAAGATTTCTCTTCCCTTTATCGACGAGGTCGCCGCAGCGGGCCTGACGCCGGAGCAGCTCGATCAAAATCTGACCGGCCTCTACGCCGCCGAGCTGGCCAGGCCGAACATCACCGTGATCGTGCGCGAAGCCTTGCCGCCCAGGATTTTCGTCGGCGGCGAGGTCGGCAGGCAGGGCGTGGTGGAGCTTGCGGAGGGGCTGACGCTCTTTCGCGCCATCCAGGAAGCGGGCGGCCTGACGCCTACCGCGAGGGCCAAGCAGATCCTCCTGATCCGCGGCGACGGCGGCGGCACTCCCCAAGCCCGAGCCATCGACCTACGGCCGGTGATGTCGGGTCAAGAGCCGAGTCTCGACGTCGTTCTGGCCGCCAATGACGTCATCTTCGTGCCGCGGACGCGGATTCGCAGCGTCGCTCTCTTTGTAGAGCAGTACATCAACGACATCATCCCGCTCCAGAACGTGCTGAGCGGCCTCCTTCTCGCCGATCTGACCGACGACGACGACGGGGGCACCACCAGCCCCGCCGTCCCGCCGGCCTCGCCCGAGGACTCAACGCCCCCCTAGCTAAGGTGTTTGGGGGGAAAACTGCGGCCAGAGACCATGATCGAAGAAAAGCCACTACCCTGGCAGGAGCTGCTGGAGATCTTCTTCCGCCGCAAATGGCTGATCGCCAGCTTCGCTTTTGTGCTCACTAGCGCAGCGATGGTTGCCTCGGTCCTGATTCCGCCCGTCTACGTGGCGCGAGCCAAAATTCTGCTCACCGAGCAGGCGGTTTCGGGACCGCGCGAAGAGGCCATGTCGGACACGCAGATCAAGGCCGAGCTTCACCATCTGAGGAGCCCCGCCCTGATTCGCGAAGTGCTCGAGTTCTACCAGGAGACCGGCCAGGCCCTTCAGCCCGGCGCTCCGCCCCTCCAGCGCCTGACCCAGAAGGGCAAAAACAGAATCCGACAGCTCTACGGCAGAGTGCACGAGGCTCCCCCCAGCACCCGCCTCGACCTGCGCGCCCAGCAGCTCGAGAGCAAGCTCACGCCGACCTCCATCACCGGCACCAACGTCATCGAGATCGCTCTCGCCGGCCGCGACCCCCACTGGACGGCGCGCTTCGTGAACGACCTTGTGGATCAGCACATCAAACGCATCGCCAAATTCAACGAAGAGGCCCGCGCCTCCAACTTCTACCTCGAGCAGCGTAATTTGCTCTACGTGCGCTGGAAGGACGCCCAGGAGGCCCTCAGCGACTTCAGGAAGAAGCACGGCGCGGACCTCCTCTCGGGCGATGACGCGCATCTTCGCAAGGTCCTTTCCCAGCTCGAGGCCAACCGCGTGGAAACCGAGACCAAGGTGCTCGAATTCGAGGCTAAGGTCGAGTATCTGAAGGTCCAGATGGAGACCCTGCCCGACACCATCGCCGCCGAGTCGACAATCACCGAGAGCGAGACCGTCAAGACGCTCAAGCAGAATATTCTCGGCCTCGAGATGGAGCGCAGCGAGCTGCTGTCTCGATACACGCCCACGAGCACCAGGATTCGCGACATCGAAAGACGACTCGAAGAGGCCAAGAAACTCCTCGTCGAGTCCAAAGACCAAACCCTCGAAGAAGTCATGACGGCGGTCAATCCGGCCCGTCAGGCCCTCGAGCTGGAGCTGGTCAAGACCGACGCCGACCTGGCCGCCTCGCAGGCCCGTAAACAGGCCCTCGACGCGCAGATCGACAGCTACCGCCAGAAGCTGGGTCGGCTGGAGCTGCTCGGCACCGAGCTGAGGCGGCTGCGCAACGACGTCACCAACAAGGAAGACGCCCATCAGACGTATCTGCAGAAGGAGGAGGAGGCCCGGCTTTCCAGCTCCCTCGACGAGTCGGGAATCGTCAACCTGGCGATCTTCGAGCGCGCCGAGCCGCCGGTCTCCGCCGAGCCCACGCAGTCGCTCTTTCTGATCCTCGGAGGCCTGATCGCGGGCCTCGCCGTGGGCACGGTCAGCGCTTTTATCCGA
>JBCCLG010000348.1:0-6090 GCA_039027015.1 Acidobacteriota bacterium
CCTCGCGCACCACGCGCATGCCGCGGCCGCCGCCGCCCATGGCCGCCTTGATGATCACCGGCAGGCCGTTTTCGGCGACAAAGGCGCGGGCCTCCTCGAGATCCTTGACCGGCCCGTCGCTGCCCGGCACCACCGGCACGCCGGCGGCGATAGCCAGATCGCGGGCGGCGGTCTTATCGCCCAGGGTCTCGAGAACGGAGGGATCTGGCCCGACGAAGGCGATGCCGGCTTTTTCGCAGGCGCGCGCGAAGTCAGCGCGCTCGGAGAGAAAGCCATAGCCGGGGTGAATGGCGTCGACCTCGTTTTCGCGGGCGATGGCGAGGATCTCTTCGATATCGAGATAGGCCGCGACGGGCCGCTTGCCGCGCCCCACCAAATAGCCTTCATCGGCCTTGTAGCGGTGCAGGTGGACTCGGTCTTCGTGGCTGAAAATCGCGACGGTGCGGATTCCCAGCTCGGTGGCGGCGCGGAAAACGCGGATCGCGATTTCGCCGCGATTCGCGCACAGCAGCTTGCGGATCGGCTTGTGGATGGGCATGACTCCGAAGTGTATCCGAGAGCCGCGGGGCCGGCCCTGTCAGACGGCTTCGCGCACCGGCCGACAGGCTGCGGCGGCGCTTCGCCGCGGCGCCGCGCCGCTCTACGGACCCTAGGAGGGCTCCGGAGCGCCCGAGAGGCCGGCACGCTCGGGCAGATCGAGCATCAGATTGATGTTCTGAAGCGCCTGGCTGGCGGCGCCCTTGAGCAGGTTGTCCAGGCAGGCCACCAGCGTGACGCGGCGCGGATCCCGCTCGTCCACGGCGAAACCGCCGATGGCGGCGCGCGGCGAGGAGGCGACGTGGGCCACCTCGGGAATCGATGGGCTGACTTCGATCAGCGGCTCCCCGCGGTAGGCCTCTCGATAGAGACCCAGGAGCGCGTCGGAGCTGGTGGGCTTCTCGAGCAGAGCGCTGACGGTCGCGCTGATGCCCCTAAAAAAGCTGGCGACGTGCGGCGTGAATCGAACGTCGGTGCCCAACCTGTCGCTGACCTCCTTCTCGTGCACGTGGCCGGTCAGCGCGTAGGGCAGGAGGTTGTTGCGGAGCCGCTCGGGATCGTTTCGAGGGTGGGGGGTTCTGCCGGCGCCGCTATACCCCGAAACCCCGTAAACCACCGGCGGTGCGGCGGCGCTCAGCCTGTCGCGCAGCGGCGCCAGCGCCAGCTGCGCGGCGGTGGCGTAGCAGCCCGGGTTGGCGATCCGCGTGGCCCGCCGGATCTCGGCTCGATTCCACTCCGGAAGGCCGTAGACCCAGGCCTCGTCAAATCGATAGTCGGCGCTCAGATCCAGAACGCGCTGCTCCTGCGGCAGCTCGGCGAGGTAGGACGAGGCGACGCCGTTGGGCAGGGCCAGAACCACCACGTCCGAGGGCGGCAAGGGCCCCGGGGGCAGCGATTGAAAAGCGTGATCGAGGCTCAGCCCGGGAAAAGCGTCGCGCACCCGCTGCCCGGCCAGGGAGCGCGAGGCCACCCAGGCGACCTCGAGATCCGGGTGGTTTTCCAGCAGCGAGAGCAGCGCTTCGCCGGTATAGCCGCGACCCCCCAACAAGCCGATGCTACGCATGATCGGGCCCTCGCTTCAGCCAGCTTTCCGGCAAGGCGGTCATTCGGGTGGTCAATTCTTCGAGCTCGTGAAGCGGTATCTTCCCCACGGAGAACAGCTGCCACGGCCCTCGCTTGATCGCCGTTTCGGCCTGGCGCTGATACCAGCCGTTGATGGGGTTTTCGAGCCGCGAGCGCCACAGGAGGCGCGGATAGCGTTCGAGGGTCTGCTGCCACAGGGCGGCGCCCAGGCCTTCACCCTGGGCCGCGGGCGTGACGGCGAATTTATCCATGTAGGCGACCTCGCCGATTCGGGTGATGATCGCCGCCGCCCGCATCTTCGAGGAGTGAATCAGCTGCGGGTTTTCCAGACCCGCAAAATAGCCCGGTTTAAGAGACCTGCCGAAGCAGCGCTCCAGGAGACCTCGCAGCGCCTCGACGTCGGTCGCGCCTAGCGGCGATCGGGCGAAGGTCTCGCCGCGGCGAATCAGGGTGCCGCAGCCACGATGGGTGAAGAGCTCTCTTGTCAGGTGAGCCGCCGAGGTGATCGATACCGAGGCCTCCAGGGGGAGATCGTCGAGCAGCTGCTTGATCTGCTCCAGCTTGAGCTGCATTCCGGAGTGCACCCACTCGGCGGCGAGCAGGGCCTCGTAGTCCGTGGCCAGGTTGATCGAGGAGAGGATTTTTCCGTTTTGGTCGAGAAGGCCGCCGGTGGGGGTCAAGAACACCACCTTGTGCGGCCTGATGGCCTTGACCAGGGATTGGGCGGCCACGTCCGCGTTGATATTCAGCACCTGGCCGGCGCCGGTCTCGCCGAAGCAGCTCACCACCGGCAGGGCGCCGGCGCCGATCGCGGCGCTGATCGAGTCGGTGTGAACCGCCTCGACCCTGCCCACCAGGCCGTAGCGATCGCGGTCCAGGTATTCGGCCTCAAAAACGCCGTGCTGAATGATCCGGGTCATTACGCCGCGCTGGGTGAGCGCTTCGGCGATGCGCTGGCTCTGCCGATAGATCACCGGCCGCGCGACCTTCATCACGGCAGGGGAGGTGACGCGCATATTGTCGATGAAGCGGGCCGGAATCTCAGCCGCCTCGAGCGCCTCGTTGAGCTGCGGGCCGGCGCCGTGCAGCACGATCGGGAACAGGCCGACGTGGCGCAGGAAGGCCAGCGCCGACGCCAGCGAATCGAGCTCCTGCGCCAGCACGCCGCCGCCGATTTTCACGACGGCAAACTGCTGATGATTGACGCTGCTGAAGCGCTGCAGATATTCGCGCGCTTCGCGATTGCCGCTCAGCTGGCTGAGGAGCTCTACGATCACCTCCCGGGTTTGCTGCATGCCGTGATGGTTCACAGTGCCTCTCCGTGCGCCGAAGCGCTGAGGATCCGTTGATAGAGAATGGCCGCCCGGTTGAGCTGGTCGAGGCTGACCCACTCGTCGGCGGTATGCGCCTGCTCGATGTCGCCCGGGCCCAGCACCAGCGCCCGGTGGCCGGCGGCTGAGAACAGCGCCGCCTCGGTCCAGAAGTCCACCGGCTGGCCGATCGCGATGCCGTGCTCTTGGGCCCACGGCCCGCTGTGCGGGTCGCTCTGCCCGTGGGCCGGCAGCGGCGGGCCAGAAAAGAGTTTCTCCCACCGCACTTCCCCGGCCGCCTCGGTCAGCCCGGCGAGGGCCGCAAGGGCCGCTTCGTTGCTGCCGCCCGGAGCCAGCCTGGCGCTCCAGTGGACGTCCGCCTGGTGGGCGATCACGTTGCTGGCGCTGCCGCCGTTGAGGGTTCCGATGTTGAAGCACATACCGCCGCCGCCCTCCTCGGCGACTTCTCGCGCGGCGTACTCCACCGCCCGGGTCGCCCACTGGCAGGCCCGGTGCACGGCGCTGTCGGTCAGCGCCCGCGGCTCGGAGCTGTGGCCGGGCTGACCGTGAAATCTTCCGGTCACCGAGAGGTAGCCGCGATGGGCCAACACGGCCCGGCACCGCGTGGGCTCGGCCACCACGATCTGCCTGAAGCGGTCTTCGGCAAGGGCGTCGGCAAATTGCGCGACGCAGCAGCCGTCGACGCCTTCTTCGTCGGTCGTGAGGAGCAGCGCCATCGGCAGGTCGGTGGTCTCGGCCAGCGCCAGCAGCACCGCCGCCGCGCCCTTGATGTCGCACGCGCCGCGCCCGTAGGCCCTGCCGCCCTCGATCTTCAGCTCGAGCGCGGGCCACCGCCAGCCTGTTCCCACCGGCACGGTATCCAGATGCACGTTGAAGAGGACCGGGGATTCGCCGCGCACGGCGCAGCAGCTGACGCGCCCTTCTCGGTGGTCGGTCACGTCGATGCGGAACCCGCCTGCGGCCTCGAGCACCCGACCGAGGTACCGGAAGATCTCGTCGTCCGGCGCGATCCTGCGCGGCGGGTTTTGGGTATCGCAGGCGACCAGCGCCGCCAGATGATCGAGGATTCGGGGAGTGTCGGGCGTTGTCATGGCTCTGTCCGGTCGGCCGCTGCCGGCGGGTTCGCGGAGTTTATGCGAGAGGCGCCGCGGACGAGCTCAGGCGGGCGAGGTCCCGGGCGATTCGGCCCTCGGCGGCTCCGAGAAGCGCACGCGGATGCGCCCGGACTTCGAGAAGCTGGCGAGGGCGGCGATTTGCGCCACGCCGCGCCCGTCGTCCACCGAGGACGGCGCCCCTCGGCCTACCAGGGCGAGGCGCGGATGCTCGTCCCGGGCCGGCAGATCGCGCGTTGGGGTCGGGCGCACGCCGAGCGTCTCGAGCCCCGCCAGGCTGCCGGGCTCGAGATCGGGCCCGAGGGCGACGTCCACCGGGCCGCAGTAGAAGGCCACGGCCCAGAGCGCGGCCTGCCAGGGGCCCTCGGGCTCCACCAGGAGGTGCGTGGCGGCCAGGCTCTCCGCCGCCACCACGCGCCGCCAGCCCTCGAGGTCGAGGCGCCGGCAGAGGGCCTGGGGATCCTGGCAGGCCAGCCAAGGCCCCAGCCGACCGAGGCGCGCCGCGAGGGGCGCCGGCAGTCGGCGCAGGAGGCCGGTGGTGGGGAGGGCGGGCTTCATCGCCGCGAGATTACTGCACCGCCCGCCCTCCGGCGTACGTCACTCCTCGGAGGGCGCGCTCAGCCGCGGCTTCTCAGAACGCCGCCGTGCCGGGGCTCGGCGAGCCCTGGATTTGCCAGGCGCCGGCGCGATCGACGCGCTCGATCGAGTCGCCGGCGGGCGCGTCGCCCACCTCCGGGCTCTGGGCCACCCCGGTCTCGTCGATTAGGCCGCTGCTGTTGTTGGCGCCGTAGACCACGGCGTCGACCGGCACGGTGGCCGCGTCGACGCTCGAGCATGGCCGATCGAAGAGGGCCACGCCGTCGGCCGTCGAGCCGCTGTTTTGGAAGTCGGGCGAGAAGTTGACCGCCTGATCGAAGCTCGGGCTGCCGTTCGACCCGCTCGAGGTCGGGCCGCCGACCACGAAGGTCGCGCCGGCCGGCAGGCTGCCCTGCAGCTGCACGGTGCTGGTGAGGTAGCTTGAGCCGCCGCTCCCGAGGCAGAACTGGCTGAGGTCGACGGCGGCGGTGCCGTCGTTCTTCAGCTCGACCCACTCGAGTCCGTTGTCCGAGGAGGGGGCGTCATAGAAGACCTCGGAGAGCAGCAGATCGCCGCCGCCGCCTCCGCCGCCGCCTCCGCCCCCGCCTCCGCCCCCGCCGCCGAGGGGCGTCGAGCCGGGGCTGGGAGCGAGCTGGATTTGCCAGGCGCCGAAGAGATCCGTGCGCTCGATGGACGCGCCGCCGCTGGCGTCACCGACCTCGGGCGGATTGACGGCGCCGGTCTCGTCGATCAGCCCGTTGGTGTTGGCGCCGCCGTAGACCACGGCGTCGATCGGCACCGAGAGGGCGTTCACCTGGGCGCAGCGCTGGCCGAAGAGGGCCACGCCGTCGGCCGTCGAGCCGCTGTTCTGGAAGCCCGGCGAGAACCGGAAAACCAGGTCGTAGACCGGGCTGGCGTTGGCGCTACCCGAGCCGGGGCCGCCGACCACGAAGGTGGCGCCCGCGGGCAGCACGCAGCCGCCGGCGCAGCCGTCTAGGGGCACCAGGCTGCTCGTGTAGTCGCCGCCGCCGGCGCCGACGCACAGATCGTCGAGCAGGATGTCGCCGCCCGTGGCGTTCCAAAGCTCGAACCACTCGAAGTCGCCGTCCGCTCCGGAGGGGTCGTAAAGCACCTCGCTGAGCAGCACGTCGCCGGCGCGCACCGTAAAGGCGCGGCCGTTGATGCGCGCGCCCGGCGAGAAGCGGGCGTTTTGGGAACCCACCGCCGACTGGTGGCGCACGAAGGGAGCGTTGGAGTAGTCGGGGTCGCGCACGATCGACTCGTCGGAGTTGGCCAGGCTGCCGTAGCTTTCGCTCTGCACCACGGCGCTCGAGCCGTCGCGCAGGGTCACGGTATCTCCGGAGTTGTTGAGGCTCAGGCTGCCGGCGGTGAACACCAGACCGTTGGAGGCGGCGGTGCCGAACGCCCCGGTGGGCGAGCCGCCGCCGAAG
>JBCCLG010000349.1:0-6083 GCA_039027015.1 Acidobacteriota bacterium
CCCCCCCCCTTTAGAGGCCCCGACGCTCCATCGGCGAGCGCGGGGCCTTTTTTCGTGCGGCCGCGAAATCGCGCGACACGCCGCTTGCCGGCCTGCGGCTTGACAATCGAAGGCCGATGTGGCGTACTTACTAAACCGATTAAGTAGAGCTTTAGTGCCGAAACCCCCGGATCTGAAAATCAGATCTCTATCGCCTGCTCCTGTCTCTGACAGCTCCGATCGAAACATGGACTCAACCCCTCTGCACGTGCTGCTCCGTGAGAGTCGCGTGCTCCCCGTGCTGACCGTCCACCGCCTGGAGCAGGCGGTGCCGCTGACCGCCGCGCTCGCCGCCGGCGGCATCCACACGGTGGAGATCACGCTGCGCACGCCGTGCGCCCTCGACGCCATTCGCGAAGTGTCGCGAGCCCTGCCGGAGATCACGGTGGGAGCCGGCACGCTGGTCGACGCCGCGCAGGCGGTCCAGGTGCGCGACGCGGGGGCCCGCTTCGCCGTCAGCCCGGGCCTCACGGGCCGCCTCGCCGAGGCCGCGGACCAGGCAGACCTGGCGCTTCTTCCCGGCGTGGCCACGGCCTCAGAAGCGATGGTCGCCCGCGAGCTGGGCTTCACGTTCCTCAAGCTTTTTCCGGCCGGGGTGCTCGGCGGCACCGCGCTGCTGCGGTCTTTCGCCGGCCCCCTCGGCGACCTTCTCTTCTGCCCCACGGGCGGCCTCAACGCCGAGACCTTCGAGGACTACCTGAAGCTCAAAAACGTGGCCTGCGTCGGTGGTTCCTGGATGGTGCCCTCCGGCGCGGTGGAGCGCGGCGAGTGGTCGGCCGTCGAGGACGCCGCCCGGGTCGCTGCGGCGGCTGCGGCGGCGATCGCGCCCCCCGGCCGGCCGGAAGGCGCCCCCCGCGCCCCGGAGCTGGAGGCGCACTCTCGATGACCGCGCCTTTCGACATGATCGTTCTCGGCGGAACCGGAGATTTAGCCCGCCGCAAGCTGCTGCCCTCGCTCTACTACCTGCACAAGGACGAGCGGATCTCCAAGGACGGACGCATCATCGGCGTCGCCCGTCACGAGCACAGCCAGGAGGAGTTCCTGGCCAGGGTCGAGGAGGGCTGCCGCCAGGAGATCCGGCCCGAGGACTTCGACGAGAAAACCTGGAACGCCTTCGCCCGCCGCCTGTCGTACTTCTCGGCTCCCGACTCCGACGCCGCCTGCTACAAACCCCTGGGCAAGATCCTGAACGGCGGCGGCGGCGATGTCGGCAGGATCCGGGCCTTCTACCTCGCCACCAGCCCGACGGTCTACGGACAGCTCGCCCACGCCGTGGGGGAGGCGGGCCTGACGCGCCCCGACTCGCGCATCGTGCTCGAAAAGCCCATCGGTCACGACCTCAAATCGGCCGCCAAGATCAACTCGGACGTCGGCGAGATCTTCCGGGAAGATCAGATTTACCGGATCGATCACTACCTCGGCAAGGAGACGGTGCAGAACCTGATGGTGCTGCGCTTCGCCAACGTGCTCTTCGAGCCCCTGTGGCGCGCCCAATACATCGACCACGTGCAGATCACGGTCGCCGAGCGCCTGGGCATGGAGGGCCGCGGCGACTATTACGACACCTCCGGAGCGCTGCGCGACATGGTGCAAAACCACCTGCTGCAGCTGCTCTGCCTGGTGGCCATGGAGCCCCCGGCGCGCCTTGAGACCGAGGTGATCCGCGAGGAGAAGATCAAGGTGCTGCGCTCGCTGCGGCCGATCCTCGGAAGCGACCTGGCCGCCAACACGGTGCGGGCGCAGTATCGCGACGGCGTGGTGGCCGGCGAGAAAGTGCGCGGTTTCCTGGAGGAGCCGGGCATTCGCCCCAAGTCGCGAACCGAGACCTTCGTCGCCCTCAAGGCCGAGATCGACAACTGGCGCTGGGCCGGCGTGCCGTTCTATCTGCGCACGGGCAAGCGCATGGCCTACCGCGTTTCGGAAATCATCATCCAGTTCAAGAGCGTGCCTCACCCGCTGTTCGGCGATCGCCTGGGCGCGCAGCAGGACAACCGACTGATCATTCGCCTGCAGCCCGACGAGAGCATCCGGCTGGCGACGATGGTCAAGAAGCCGGGCTCGGCCATGAGCCTCAAGCCCGTGCACCTGAACCTCAATCTGGCGGACACCTTCGACGACCGCACGCCGCTCGCCTACGAGCGTCTGCTGCTCGACGTCCTCAAGGGCTCCGCCACCCTCTTCATGCACCGCCGCGAAGTCGAGGCGGCGTGGCGCTGGGTGGAGCCGATTCTCGAGGGCTGGGATGCCCTGGGCGGCCGGCCCCGCAGCTACGCCGCGGGCACCTGGGGACCGGAGGAGTCGATCGCTCTGATGGTGCGAGACGAGAGGTCCTGGTATGAGCACCTTGCCTGAGCCACAACCGGCGGGAGACCGCATCCCATGACTATTCTGGTCGGCGATATCGGCGGCACCAACGCCCGCTTCGCGGTGGTCTCCGCGGACGGCCGCTGGGAGATGCTGACGGAGTGTCGGCTGCCGAGCAGCCGCTTCGTCTCGTTAGAAGACGCCCTCTCCGCCTTCGTCGACCTGCATCCGGTCGCCCGGCAGGTGACGAGCGCCTGCATCGGAATCGCCGGACCGATCGACGAAGGCCGCTGCGAGACCACCAACCTGCCGTGGGTGGTCGACAGCCGGCTGCTCGCCGAACGGCTGGAGCTGCCGCGGGTGCCGCTGCTCAACGATTTGGAGGCCGCCGCCTGGGGCCTTGACGTTCTCGGGCCCAACGGCCTGCGCACCCTGCGCGAGGGCACCGCCGGCGGCGGCAATCGCGCGCTGGTGGCGCCGGGTACCGGCCTGGGCCAGGCGATCGGCTATTGGGACGGCAAGATCCACCATCCGATCGCCACCGAGGGCGGCCACGCCGACTTCGGGCCGGCCAGCGAGATGCAGGTCAAGCTGTGGCGCTTCATGACCCGGCGCTACGGCCACGTCAGCTGGGAGCGCCTGGTCTCCGGGCCCGGCCTGGTGGGACTCTTCGAGTTCCTGCTCGACCTGCACGGCAAGCAGAGGCCGGTGTGGCTCGAGGAAGCCGACGAAGGCCAGGAGTCCGAGGCGATCACCAGCCGCGCCCGCGACGAGCGCTGCCCGCTCTGCCAGGCCACCATCGATCTCTTCTTCTCGCTGCTGGGGGCGGAGGCGGGCAACCTGGCGCTCAAGACGCTGGCCACCGGCGGCGTCTACCTCGCCGGCGGCATCGTGCCGAAGCTGCTCACCGAGCTGATGGAGTCGCGCTTCCTCGAGGCCTTCGGGGCCAAGGGGCGCTTTCGGCCGCTTCTCGAGTCGATGCCGGTGCGGGTGGTGATCGACGATCGGGTGGCGCTGTGGGGCGCCGCCGCCCACGCCCTCAACCTGGAGGAGCGGGAGCGCACGAGGCTTCAGGCCGTGCCGCGAAAAGGCCCGCCCTTCGCCCTCCCCGAGACCGCCTGAGACGCCGCCGACGTCGTGATGGATGCCGCCATGAGCGCCGAGAGCACAAGCCGCCATGAGCGCTGACAGCAGCCGCCGGCGGCCGCGCGCGCCGCTTCACCCCACCGTCGCCCAGGTGACCGAGCGCATCGAGGAGCGGAGCCGCCAGAGTCGCGCGGAGAACCTGAAGCGCATGCGCGCCGCCGCCGAGGCAGGCCCGCTCCGGGCGCACATGGCGTGCTCGAATCTGGCGCACACCATCGCCGCCTTCAGCGCTGCCGACAAGGCGCTCCTGTCCAAAGCGAGCGTTCCCAACGTCGGCATCGTCTCCTCCTACAACGACATGCTCTCGGCCCATCAGCCGCTGGTCGGCTACCCGGGCGAAATCAAGCTGGCGATTCGCCAGGCCGGCGCGGTGGCGCAATTCGCCGGCGGCGTTCCCGCCATGTGCGACGGCGTCACCCAGGGCGAAGCGGGCATGGAGCTGTCGATGGCCAGCCGCGACGTGATCGCCCAGGCCACCGCGGTGGCTCTCTCCCACAACGTTTTCGACGCCGGCCTGTGCCTGGGCGTGTGCGACAAAATCGTGCCCGGCCTGCTGATCGGCGCTCTGAGCTTCGGCAACCTGCCCTTCCTCTTTCTGCCCTCGGGCCCCATGCCTTCAGGGCTGTCGAACTCCGCCAAGCGCAAGGCGCGCCAGGACTACGCCGAGGGCACCATCGGCCGCGAGGAGCTGCTCGAGGCCGAGTCGAAGTCGTACCACTCGCCGGGCACCTGCACCTTTTTCGGCACGGCCAACAGCAATCAGATGTTCATGGAGCTCTTCGGGCTGCACCTGCCCGGAGCCTCCTTCGAGAATCCCGGCACGCCGCTGCGTCGGGCTTTGACCGCGGCTTCGGCGCGGCGGGTGGTGGAGCTGACGGCGGACGGACGCGAGCCGACGCCGCTGGGCGAGCTTTTGGACGCCCGGGCGATGGTCAACGCCATCGTCGGCCTGCTCACCACCGGCGGCTCCACCAACCACACGATCCACCTGGTGGCGGTGGCGCGCGCCGCGGGCCTGGTGGTCGACTGGCAGGACTTCGACGAGCTCTCCGGGGTGGTGCCGCTCACCGCGCGCATCTATCCCAACGGCCCCGGGGACGTGAACGCTTTTCACCAGGCCGGCGGCATGGCCTTCATGACCCACACGCTGCTCGAAAACGGGCTGGTGCACGGCGACGTGCGCTCGGTCGCCGAGGGTGGCGGTCTCGAGCCCTATACCCGCGAAGCGCGTCTGGGCTCCGACGGCCGCCTCGCCTACGGAGAGCGCGTGCTCGCCAGCCGCGATCTCGACATGCTGCGGCCGGCCGATGATCCCTTCGAAGCTACCGGGGGCCTGAAGCTTTTGGCCGGCAATTTGGGGCGCGCGGTCACCAAGATCTCGGCGGTTTCGCCCGATCGCTACCGCATCGAGGCGCCGGCCCGAATCTTCGAGCGTCAGGAGGGGCTGCTCGAGGCTTTTCAGCGCGGCGAGCTGAACGAAGACATGGTCGCGGTGGTGCGCCACCAGGGTCCGCGGGCCAACGGCATGCCCGAGCTGCACAAATTGATGACGCCCCTAGGCTCGCTCCAGGATCGCGGGCTGCGGGTTGCCCTGGTGACCGACGGGCGGCTTTCGGGAGCCAGCGGCAAGGTGCCCGCGGCCATTCACCTCACCCCCGAAGCCCTGGGCGGCGGCCCGATCGCGCGCCTGCGCGACGGTGATCCGATCGTTCTCGACGCCGGGCGCGGCACCCTCGACGTCCAGGTTGAGGAGGCCGACTGGCGCAGTCGACCCGCGGCCGACGTGGACCTGGCGGATTTTCAAAGCGGCGTGGGCCGGGAGCTCTTCGCCGGCTATCGCAGCCTCGCGGGCACCGCGGAGGAAGGGGCCTGGAGCTTCTCCTGAGCTAGCGGTCTCGGCCTCGACGGGCCAGATTCCTCAGGCTTAGGCAGACGGGCGCTGCGGGCGGGCGCTGCGGACGCGCCGCCCTCCGCTGCGTCGCCGGGTGCTCTCCTCTCGGCCCCCTCAGAACTCGTGCGGCCGACCGACTGGATGCCCGAGTCCCCCAAGGAGGTGGACTCTTCGCCACGCTGGGTCTGACGGGCCTCAAAGGGCTCCCCGCGGCGCTTTCCGCCGGTCGCCCGAGTCCTCCTCCAGAGATGAGGCCTTTCCACTCAGACAGGCTTCGGGGGCCGAGAGGAGAGCCCCCGGCTCCTGATCGCTCCGGGCTCCGGACGCTGCAGCTCGCTCTCCCCCACCCCAACCCCACTCCGCCAGCCGACTGCTTTGGCGGGCCGGCAGAGCCTCCGGGCGAGTCTTCGTCCGGCGGTCCGTTGGCCAGCCGACTCGGGCAGGCCCTCTTCTGAATCCGGAGGGACGGCAGCGACCCCCGGAGCGACCCAGAAGCCCGGGGATTCGAGCACGGCTCCGAACCTGTGTGAACAGTCGGTCTCAGCTCTGGAGTCGTACGGGGCATTCTTCTGGGCTAGCCGAACAGCCCAAGCTTGCGAAGGGCCCCCCGCGGAGAAAAACCCGCCTCCTTGGCGGTCCCCAGCGTCCAGTCGGGAGCACCCGTGAGTTTGAGGAGCCGCGCGCGGTAGGGCGGGCGCCGCAG